>NZ_JOGH01000052.1:0-41201 GCF_000721345.1 Kitasatospora sp. NRRL B-11411
GTCGTGGACGGCGATGACGGTGCCGTCCGCCTGCTCGACCCCGGGGTGGCCGGGGAAGAGCGAGGCGACGTGGGCGTCGGGGCCGACGCCGAGCAGCAGGACGTCGAAGAGCGGCAGCCGTTCGCCGGGGGCGGCGGCCGCGGCCAGCTCGGCGGCGTACTGTTCGGCGGCGTCCTCGGCGGGGGTGCTGCCGTCGGCGGGGGGCATCTCGTGCACCCGGGCGCCGAGCGGCCGGACGGCGTCCAGGAACGCGGCGGCCTGCACCGCGTTGCGCTCCGGGTCGCCGGCCGGCAGGTAGCGTTCGTCGCCCCACCACAGGTCGACGTGCGCCCAGTCCACCGCGTCGCGCGCCGGGTGGGCGGCGAGCGCGGCGAGCAGGGCGTTGCCGTTGCGGCCGCCGGTGAGCACCAGGTGGGCGGTGCCGCGGGCGGCCTGGGCGTCGGCCAGGGCGGTGAGCAGCCGGGCGGCGGCCGCCTGGGCGAGCAGCGCGGCGTCCCGGTGGACCAGGACCCGGTCGGTGCTCACTGGCCGCTCCGCTTGCGCGGGGCGGCCTTCTTGGCGGTGGCCTTCTTCGCCGCCGGGGCGGCCTTCTCCGGCAGCTTGGCGGTGACCCGGGCCGGGGCGGCGACGGCGGCCTCGACGACCTTGGCGTCCGGCTCCGCGGCCGCGGGGGCCTCGGCCTCCACGGTGCCGCCGGGTCCCGCGTGCTCGACGCCGGCGATCCGCTCGCGCAGCCGGTCGACCGGGGTGCGGACGGCGGCGGCGTAGATGTCGTCGGGGTCGAGGCGGCGCAGCTCCTCGGCGATCAGCTCGGCGGTGTCGCGGCGCTTGAGCGCGACCATCCGGTCGGGCGCGCCGGGCATGCAGAGCGTGCCGAGCAGGCCGTCGGGGCGGTCGAGGGTGATGTCGCCCTCCTTGGTGCGCAGCCGGACGGCGGTGATGCCGGGGCCACCGGTGACGACCCGCTCGACCTGGACGCGCAGGCGGTTGTGCAGCCACAGGCCGAGCAGTTCGACGCTGGGGTTGTACGACTCGCCCTCGACCACCGCGCCGGTGATCTCGACGTCGCGCTGGTCCAGGGCGGCGGCCAGCATGGAGCGCCAGCCGGTGATCCTGGTCCAGGCGAGGTCGGTGTCGCCGGGGGTGTAGCCGGCCGCCCGCTGGGCGAGCTGGCCGACCGGGGACTCGGCGGTCACCGCGTCGGTGATCCGGCGCTGGGCGAGCGCGCCGAGCGGGTCCTGTGCCGGGTTGAGCGGCGCGTTGTCCGGCCACCAGACCACCACGGGGGCGTCCGGCAGCAGCAGCGGGAGGACCACCGACTGGGCGTGCGCGGCGAGTTCGCCGTGCATGCGCAGGACGACGGTCTCGCCGCTGCCCGCGTCGGTGCCGACCAGGATCTCCGCGTCCAGCCGGGTCTCGGCCCGGGCGCGGGGCGAGCGGCCGGCCCGCTTGATGACGGCGAGCGTCCGCGAGGGGTGCTCGCGGGAGGCGTCGTTGGCGGCCTTGAGGGCGTCGTAGGCGCTGCCCTCGTCGGTCACGATGACCAGGGTCAGCACCATGCCGGCGGCGGTCGAGCCGCTGGCCCGGCGGGCGTCCATCAGGGCTGCGTTGATCTTGCTGGACGTGGTGTCCGTCAGGTCGATCTTCATGGCCGGCGCCAGCTCCTGCCGTCTCGTGCGAGCATCTCGTCCGCCTCGACCGGGCCCCAGGTGCCGGCCGGGTACTGCGCGGGCTTGCCGTTGGCGTCCCAGTACTGCTCGATCGGGTCGAGGATCTGCCAGGACAGCTCGACCTCCTGGTGCCGCGGGAAGAGGTTCGCGTCGCCGAGCAGGACGTCCAGGATGAGGCGCTCGTACGCCTCGGGGCTGGACTCGGTGAAGGACTCGCCGTAGGCGAAGTCCATCGTGACGTCGCGGACCTCCAGCGCGGTGCCGGGGACCTTCGAGCCGAACCGCACGGTGACGCCCTCGTCCGGCTGGACGCGGATCACCAGGGCGTTCTGGCCGAGCTCCTCGGTGGCGTAGGAGTCGAACGGCAGGTACGGGGCGCGCTGGAAGACCACCGCGATCTCGGTGACCCGGCGGCCCAGCCGCTTGCCGGTGCGCAGGTAGAACGGGACGCCCGCCCAGCGCCGGTTGTTGATCTCCAGCTTGATGGCGGCGTAGGTGTCGGTCTTGGACTCGGGGTTGATGCCGTCCTCGTCCAGGTAGCCGAGCACCTCCTCGCCGCCCTGCCAGCCGGAGCTGTACTGGCCGCGCACGGTGTGCGCGCCCAGGTCGGCGGGCAGCTTGACGGCGCTGAGCACCTTCAGCTTCTCGGCGACCAGCGCCTTCGGGTGGAAGGACGCCGGCTCCTCGATGGCGGTCAGCGCCATCAGCTGGAGCAGGTGGTTCTGGATGACGTCACGGGCGGAGCCGATGCCGTCGTAGTAGCCGGCCCGGCCGCCGATGCCGATGTCCTCGGCCATGGTGATCTGCACGTGGTCGACGTACGACCGGTTCCAGATCGGCTCGAACATCTGGTTGGCGAAGCGCAGCGCCAGGATGTTCTGGACGGTCTCCTTGCCCAGGTAGTGGTCGATCCGGAAGACCTCGTCACGGGGGAAGACCTCGTGGACGATCCGGTTCAACTCCTGGGCGCTGGCCAGGTCGTGGCCGAACGGCTTCTCGATCACCGCCCGGCGCCAGGAGCCCGGCGCCGGGTCGGTCAGTCCGTGCTTCTTGAGCTGCTGGACCACGGTCGGGAAGAACTTCGGCGGCACCGACAGGTAGAACGCGAAGTTGCCGCTGGTGCCCTGCGCCTGGTCGAGGTCCTCGATCGTGCGGCGCAGGGTGTCGAACGCCTCGTCGTCGCCGAAGTCGCCCTGGACGAAGCGCATGCCCTTGGCGAGCTGCTCCCAGACCTCCTCGCGGAAGGGCGTGCGGGCGTGCTCCTTGACGGCGTCGTGCACCTCGTTGGCGAAGTCCTCGTCCTCCCACTCGCGGCGGGCGAAACCGACGAGCGAGAAGCCCGGCGGCAGCAGGCCGCGGTTGGCGAGGTCGTAGACCGCCGGCATCAGCTTCTTGCGCGACAGGTCGCCGGTGACGCCGAAGATCACCAGGCCGGACGGCCCGGCGATCCTCGGCAGCCGCCGGTCGGCGGGGTCGCGCAGCGGGTTGACGGGCCGGTCCGGGGTGTCTCCCGCGGCCGGCTCCGTGCCCTCCACATCCGGGTACGGCTGGGTGTTGCTCACTGTGGTGTGCTCCGCTTTCCGTGCGTCGGTTCCGTGAGCAGGTGTCAGTTCTTGCCGTGCGCTTCGAGCGCCGCGGTGACGGTGTCGAGCAGCTCGGTCCAGGAGGCCTCGAACTTGCTCACGCCCTCGTCCTCCAGGACCTGGACCACGTCGTCGTAGTCCACGCCCGCGGCGGCGACCGCGTCGAGCACGGCCTTGGCGTCGGCGTAGTTCGGGGTGATGGTGTCGCCGGTGACCGGGCCGTGGTCGTCGGTGGCGTCCAGGGTGGCCTCGGGCATGGTGTTGACGGTGCCCGGGGCGACCAGCTCGGTCACGTAGAGGGTGTCCGGCAGGTTCGGGTCCTTGACGCCGGTGGACGCCCACAGCGGGCGCTGCGGCTTGGCGCCGGCCGCCTCCAGGGCCGCCCAGCGCGCGGAGGCGGGCTTGGAGCCGTCCACCGAGCCGTAGACCTCCTCGTACGCCTGGTAGGCGAGGCGGGCGTTGGCGACGGCGGCCTTGGAGCGCAGCTCCTTGGCCTCGGGGGTGCCGACCGCGTCCAGGCGCTTGTCGATCTCGGTGTCCACGCGGGAGACGAAGAACGAGGCGACGGACTCGATCTGGGAGAGGTCGAGGCCGGCGGCCTTGGCCTGCTCCAGGCCGGTCAGGTGGGCGTCGATGACGGCCTTGTAGCGCTCCAGCGAGAAGATCAGCGTGACGTTGACGCTGATGCCCTTGGCCAGCACCTGGCTGATCGCGGGCAGGCCGCCCATGGTGGCGGGGATCTTGATCAGCACGTTCGGGCGGTCGACCAGCCACCACAGCTGCTTGGCCTCGGCCACGGTGGCGTCGGTGCGGTGGGCCAGACGCGGGTCGACCTCGATGGAGACCCGGCCGTCGCGGCCGTTGGAGGCGTCGTACACGGGGCGCAGCACGTCGGCGGCGTCCCGCACGTCGGAGGTGGTGATCATGCGGATCGCCTCCTCGGTGGTGACCTTGCGGACCGCGAGGTCGGTCAGCTGGCCGTCGTAGGCGGCGCTGCCGCTGCCGATGGCCTTCTGGAAGATGGTCGGGTTGGTGGTGACGCCGACGACGTGCTTCTCCTGCACCAGCTCGGCCAGGTTGCCGGAGTTCAGGCGCTCCCGGCTCAGGTCGTCGAGCCAGATCGCCACGCCTTCTTCGCTGAGGCGGTTCAATGCGTCGGTCATGGTGCTCAGTCCCTCTTCTTCTTTCGTACGTCAGGTGGAGTCCGGGGCCCGGGCCCGGGGCAGTGCGGATACCCCGGGCCGGGCGGGTCAGCGCGTCAGCGGGAGACGGCCTCGACCGTGCGCAGCGAGGCGCGGGCGGCGTTGGCGACCGCGTCCGCGGTGAGGCCGAACTCCTGGTACAGCACCTGGTAGTCGGCGGAGGCGCCGAAGTGGTCCAGGCTGATGATCCGACCGGCGTCGCCGACCAGCTCGCGCCAGCCCTGGGCGATGCCCGCCTCGACCGAGACCCGGGCCCGGACGTTCGGCGGCAGCACGCTGTCGCGGTACGCCTGGTCCTGCTCGTTGAACCACTCGACGGACGGCAGCGAGACCACCCGGGTCGGGACGCCCTCGGCCTGCAGCGCCTCGCGGGCCTGGACGGCCAGCTGCACCTCGGAGCCGGTGCCGATCAGGATGACCTTGGGCTCGCCGCCCTCGGCCTCGGCCAGCACGTAGCCGCCCCTGGCCGCGCCCTCGGCGGAGCCGAACACCTCGCGGTCGAAGGTCGGCACGCCCTGGCGGGTCAGCGCCAGGCCGACCGGGCCGGGGTGGCTGGTCTGCCGCTCCAGCACGGTGCGCCACACCACGGCGGTCTCGTTGGCGTCCGCCGGGCGGACCACGGCGAGGCCGGGGATGGCGCGCAGCGCGGCCAGGTGCTCGACCGGCTGGTGGGTCGGGCCGTCCTCGCCGAGGCCGATCGAGTCGTGCGTCCAGACGTAGGTGACCGGCAGCTTCATCAGCGCGGCGAGCCGGACCGCGGGGCGCATGTAGTCGGAGAACACCAGGAAGGTGCCGCCGTAGATCCGGGTGCGGCCGTGCAGCGCGATGCCGTTCATGATCGAGCCCATGGCGTGCTCGCGGATGCCGAAGTGGATCGTCCGGCCGTACGGCGAGGCGCTCTTGAGCGCGTTGCCCTCCGGGAGGAAGGAGGACTCCTCGTCGATCGTGGTGAGGTTGGACTCGGCGAGGTCCGCGGAGCCGCCCCAGAGCTCGGGGACGAGCTTGCCGACGGCCTTCAGGGTGTCGCCGGAGGCCTTGCGGGTGGCGACGGACTTGCCGGCCGGGAAGGACGGGATCGCCTTCTCCCAGCCGTCGGGCAGCTCGCCGATCTGGATCCGGTCGAACTCGGCGGCGCGCTGCGGGTTGGCGGCGCGCCAGTCGGCGAGCTCGGCGTCCCAGGCGGCGCGGGCGGCCTGGCCGCGCTGGACCACGCCGCGGGCGTGCGCGACGACCTCGTCGGAGACCTCGAAGGTCTTCGCCGGGTCGAAGCCGAGGACCTTCTTGGTGGCGGCGATCTCGGCGTCGCCGAGGGCCGAGCCGTGCGCCTTGGCGGTGTCCTGGGCGTTCGGCGCGGGCCAGGCGATGATGGTGCGCATCGCGATGATCGACGGCTTGCCGGTCTCGGCCCGGGCGGCCTCCAGTGCGGCGGCCAGCGCGACCACGTCGATGTCGCCGTCGGACTTCGGGGCGACCCGCTGGACGTGCCAGCCGTACGCCTCGTAGCGGGCCAGCACGTCCTCGGAGAAGGCGGTGGCGGTGTCGCCCTCGATCGAGATGTGGTTGTCGTCGTAGAGCGCGACCAGGTTGCCCAGCTTCTGGTGGCCGGCCAGCGAGGACGCCTCGGCGGAGATGCCCTCCTCCAGGTCGCCGTCGGAGACGATCGCCCAGACGGTGTGGTCGAACGGCGAGGTGCCGGGCGCCGCGTCCGGGTCGAACAGGCCGCGCTCGTAGCGGGCGGCCATCGCCATGCCGACCGCGTTGCCGATGCCCTGGCCGAGCGGGCCGGTGGTGGTCTCGACGCCGGCGGTGTGGCCGTGCTCGGGGTGGCCGGGGGTGCGGCTGCCGGCCACCCGGAAGGCCTTCAGGTCGTCCAGCGACAGTCCGTAGCCGGACAGGAACAGCTGGGTGTACAGCGTGAGGGAGGTGTGCCCGGGGGACAGCACGAAGCGGTCCCGGCCGACCCAGGCCGGGTCGGTCGGGTCGTGGCGCAGGAAGCGCTGGAAGATCACGTACGCGGCGGGAGCCAGCGACATGGCGGTTCCGGGGTGCCCGTTCCCCACCTTCTGCACGGCGTCCATGGCCAGGACCCGGGCCGTGTCGACGGCCCGCTGGTCCGCCTCGCTCCACTCAAAGACGTTCGGCGTGGTGCTCACCCTGACTCAGGGCTCCTTCCGGATTCTGTGAAGTGTGACCCCGTGAAGGGGACCGGACGGCCACGCCGCTGTGGCTGGTGCCGATCACGGAGGGTTGATCCCGCTTCTCTGTGCGAGCCTACCGTTTGCGGGGCCCCTCACCCTCTGTGCCGGGCAACGCGGGGTCGCGGCGTCGCATTCCCCTGGCGGGGCGTCAACTGGTCTGTCCTACCTTCACCCGTCCAGGGAGGGTTTGCCCGTCCGAAGGGCAAGACGGGAGCGGGCGCGGCTCGCCGGGGGACCCCGGGGCGGATCGGGAGATATGGAACGTCTATGGTTGCGTGGTACGCGCAGAGCGGACGGCGGGCACCCTGCGGGTCTACCGGGTCGCCTGTGGAAGTTCATCGACTGTTGAGGTGTCCGTGACCGCCGTCGAATCCCGCCCCGCTGGGGTGGTGGTAGGGACGAGGACCGCGCCCCGGCCGTTCGGGGCCCGCGTCGGGGCCTTCGTGGCCCTCACCAAACCCCGGATCATCGAGCTGCTGCTGATCTCGACGGTACCGGTGATGTTCCTGGCCCAGGACGGCGTGCCCAACCTGTGGCGGGTGCTCGCGGTGGTGGTCGGCGGCTACCTGTCGGCGGGCGGCGCGAACGCGCTCAACATGTACATCGACCGCGACATCGACGCGGTGATGTCGCGCACCGAGCGGCGCCCGATCGTCACCGGCATGGTCTCCCCGCGCGAGGCGCTGGTCTTCGGCGTCGTGCTGGCCGTGGTCTCCACGCTCTGGCTGGGCCTGCTGGTCAACTGGCTCTCCTCGGCGCTCGCCCTCGGCGCGCTGCTGTTCTACGTGTTCGTCTACACCCTCGGCCTCAAGCGCCGCACCTCGCAGAACGTGGTCTGGGGCGGCATCGCCGGCTGCATGCCGGTGCTGGTCGGCTGGTCCTCGGTGACGAACTCGGTGTCCTGGGCGGCCGTGGTGCTGTTCCTGGTGGTGTTCTTCTGGACGCCGCCGCACACCTGGGTGCTGATGATGAAGGTCCGCGACGACTACGCCAAGGCCGGCGTGCCGATGTTGCCGGTGATCCGCGGCAACATCGGCGTGGCCCGGCAGGTCGTCGCCTACTCCTGGGTGATGGTGGCGACCTCGCTGCTGCTGTGGCCCGCCGCGCACACCAGCTGGCTGTACCCGGCCACCGCCGCCGTCCTCGGCGCGCTGTGGATGAAGGAGGCGTACGCCCTTCAGTCGCGCGCCAAGGCCGGCATCGTGGGCGCCAAGCTCAAGGAGATGCGGCTGTTCCACTGGTCGATCACCTACCTGACCCTGCTGTTCCTGGTCGTGGCGATCGACCCCTTCGTGGGCTGAACCCCCCTTTCTCGCAGGACCCTCGGCCTCAGCGCGGCGGAAGCTCGCTGGGGCCGACGTGGTTCTCCAGCCACTCGTGCAGCGGCGCCGCCGCCCGCAGGAACCCGGTGACCCGGTCGTACGCCTTCGCGGTGCCCAGCCAGGCCGCGGGCTCCCACTCCTGCCAGGCGATCAGGCCCTTGTGGCGCAGCAGTTCGATCCGCGGGTGGTCCTTGGGCGTGCCGCGCGGCGCGGTCTTCAGACTGCCCCGGCCGACCACCTGCGGCCCGGCCGCCCGGACGGCCGCCACCACCCGCTCCAGCTCGGCGCCCGGCACGTCCTCGGCCACCGCAGTGCGGTAGCGGGCCAGTTGGTCGCTCGCCAGCTGGTAGTAGCCCAGCCCGCAGGCCAGCCCGTCGGCCGACAGCTGCACGTAGCCGCCGCCCTCCAGGTAGCCGCCGACGTGCGTCTTGTACGGGGACTTGTCGGCCGAGAACCGGACGTCCCGGTTCGGCCGGAAGATCCGCCCCGGCCCGAACTCCGGTTCCAGCCGCGCCAGCAGCGCCTCCATCGGCGCCCGCACCACCTCGTCGTACACCGCGCGGTGCGCGGTCCAGAAGGTCCTCGAGTTGTCGGCCTCCAGGTGCTCGTAGAACTCCAGCGCCTCGGCCGGCCAGCCACGGAAATCGTTCACCCGGACAGTATTCACGCCCCGTGGCCGACCGCCGAACGGCTTTGCCCGGGCATGAGGTGACGTTTCGTCAGCGGAAACACTTGTCGAGTAGGGTCGGCCACCGCCCGCCCCGCGCGGGGGCGCCGGGACGGACGGGGGATCGTCGGCCCGGCGCGGCCCACACCGTCGACGTCCTCGGGGGACCGATGCCGCTGCACTCCATCGACGTGTCCGCACACGCCTTCACCACCCGGAAACCGGCCGAGACGGCCGTCCGCACGGGCCGTTTCACCGCCCCGCCCACCCGGATGCTGCTCAGCGCCGACGGGCTCACCACCACCCTGCTGGAGGCCTGGACCGGCGGGCCCGCCCGGATCGGCGCGGCCGACCACCGCCGGGTGCCCGCCGCGGCTGCCCCCGCCGGGTCCGCCACCCTGCTCGGCGCCGGGCCGGAGGAGCGGCTGATCGTCCGCCGCTCGGTGCTGAACGGCCGCGACGGCGCCGAACTCTCCCGCAACGTGGTCGTCGCCCGGCCCGCGCTCGACGCCGACGCCGAGCGCTGCCTCACCGACACCGGCGCGCCGATCGGCGCCGCCCTCCAGGCCGCCGGCACCGCCCACCGGCGCACCGTGCTGGACACCGGGGTCCGCGACTGGGACGGCGAACCCGCCGCCTACAAGACCTACCTGCTCTGGCACGGCCGCCGACCGCTGGCCGCCGTCACCGAGACCTTCAACCCCGCCGTGGTGCCCGCCGCGCTCGGGGCCGGACTGCTCGCCGCCGGAGGCAGCCGATGACCGCCCGCACCACCGTCGCCGTGGTCGGCGCCGGACCCGCCGGACTCGTCCTCGCCCACGCGCTGCGCCGGGCCGGCGTCGAGGCCACCGTCCACGAACGGCTCTCCCGCGCCGAACTGGAGCGCACCGCCCGGGCCGGTGTGCTGGAGCACCGGGTGGTCGAGTACCTGCGCTCCCTGGGCCTCGCCGACCGGCTGACCGCCGAGGGCGAGCGGCACGGGGAGTGCGAGATCACCTGCCTCGGCGAGCGGGTGCCGGTCGACTACGGCGCGCTCTCGGGCGGCGTCCGGCACTGGGTCTACCCGCAGCAGCTGCTGGTCCGCGACCTGGTCGCCGCCTACGAGGAGGACGGCGGCACCGTCGCCTTCGAGAGCCCCGTCGAGTCCGTCGCCCTCGACGGGGACGGCCGCCCCGTGCTGCGCACAGCCGGCGGCGAGCTGCGCGCCGACTGGGCGGTCGGCTGCGACGGCGCGCGCAGCACGGTCGCCGCCGCCCTCCCCGGCGGCGCGGACGGCGCCGCCCGGCGCTACCCGTACGACTGGCTGACCGTGCTGGCCCGGATCTCCCGCCCGGTCGAGCGGATCCGCTACGCGGTGCACGCCGACGGGTTCGCCGGGATGATGCCGCGCACCGCCGACGTCGGCCGCTTCTACCTGGAGGTCCCGGCGGGGGAGGAGCTGTCCGGCTGGGACGAGCCGCGGATCCGGGCCGAACTGGAGCGCAGGCTCGCCCTCGACGCCGCGGACCCGGCGCTCGGCGCCCTGCTGGAGACCGGCATGCTGCGGATGCGCGGCCGGGTCGCCCGCCGGATGCGCGCCGGGCGGCTGCTGCTGGCCGGGGACGCCGCGCACACCGTCACCCCGTCCGGGGCCAAGGGCCTCAACTCGGCCGTCGCCGACGTCGCCGACCTGGCCGGGGCGCTGGCCGCCGCCGTCCGGGGCGACCACGGCGCGCTGGACGGCTACCAGCAGCGCCGGCTGGAGGCGGCCTGGCGCACCCAGGAGTTCTCCGACCGGCTGCTCGAACTGCTCCACCTGCCGGCCGGACTGCCGCCCGAGCAGCGGGAGTTCGCGCTGCGGCTGCGGCTGGAGCGGATCCACCGGATCGCCCGGCCCGGCCCGGAGGGCGCCGAGTTCGCCCGGGCCTACGCGGGGGCCGGCGAGCTGCCGGTGGCGGGCGTGTGGCCCCCGGCACAGCGAACTGCCGTCGCCAGCCGGTCTACCGGTCGGTAGCATGCGGGCATGAGCAGCGCAGAGACCGCCACCACCGCCGCGCCGGACGCCCGCGCCGAGCGCCGCGCCAAGCGCATCGCCAAGCACCTGAGCAGCTTCGCCGCGCAGCACGGCGGCAGCGCCGACGCCGTCGTCGAGTACGTCGGGGCCGTCGCCACCCGGATCGTCCTGGTCGGCGCCGACGGCGCCTGGGGCGACCAGGTCGCGCCGAGCTACGCGGTCGGCCGCCGGGCCGCCGAGCTCGCCGGGCTCACCCTGCACGAGGAGTTCGGGGGTGAGCTGGGCCTGAAGGTGAAGACCGGCCCGTACGAGTGGAAGCGGATGGCGGGCATCCAGCTCTGACCGCCGCGCGGACGACGACGGCCCGCCGGGTTCCCCGGCGGGCCGTCGGTGCGTTCCGGGGAACCGGTCAGGCGACCAGTTCGGTGGACGGGGCGGCGGACTGGGCCGGGATGCCCGCCCGGGTGCGCAGCGCCAGCGGGACGCGCAGGGCGGCGCCCCAGATCACCGCGGCGCCCAGCATGTGCAGGCCGACCATGACCTCCGGGGCGTCCGTGAAGTACTGGACGAAACCGAGCGTGCCCTGCAGGAGCAGCAGCACGAACAGCTCCCGCACCCGGGCCCGGGCGGCGGGCGGGACCTTGACCGCGGCGAACACCAGCAGCGCGGCCAGCGTCAGGCCCACCGTGAGGAAGACCAGGTCGGCGTGGGCCTGGGCCAGGCGGTCGTAGTCGAGCGGAATGCGCCAGGTGCCGGCCGAGCCCGGGTGGTGGCCCGCGCCGGTGACCAGCGTGCCGACCAGCACCAGCGCCCCGATCGAGGCCACCAGCACCTGCGCGAACCGCTGGATCCCGGGCGCCGCCAGCGGGTGCGGCGCGCCGTCGCCCTCCTTGCTGCGCTCCCAGCCGAGCACGGCCGCCCAGACCAGGCCCAGCGCGGCGACCATGTGCAGCGCCACCACGTACGGGTTGAGGTCGGTCAGCACGGTGATGCCGCCGAGCACCGCGTTGGAGAAGACCAGCCAGAACTGGGCCCAGCCGAGCTTGGTCAGCGAGCGGCGCCACGGCTTCGCGCAGCGGGCGGCCAGGATGAACCAGCCGATCGCGGCGGACAGCACGTAGGTCAGCATCCGGTTGGTGAACTCGATGACGCCGTGCACGCCCATCTCGGGCGTCGGCGTTACGCTGCTGCCGGTGCAGGCGGGCCAGGTGGTGCAGCCCAGGCCGGAGTCGGTCAGCCGGACCGCGCCGCCGGTCACCACGATCACCACGCTCATCACCAGTGCGGCCAGCGCCGCCCGGCGGACGTGCTGGGGGGACGGGTGCCAGCGTTCGGCGAGGAAGGAGAACGGGTTGGTCACCGGACCATCGTAGGCGGGCTTACGCCGTGCTCCGGTCCCGGGCGGCGGGCGGGCGCGGCGGGGGGCGATCCGGCGGACACGCGGACAGACCGGATCATTTCGAGCGTGTCGGTCAGTGGTCTTGACCAGTTGCCGGAATGGCCGAAAGAGTGCGCATTGGTCCATACCTTTTCGGCCTGGGCTCATCTCCCACTCCTGCCCGCACCCACACGCGGAGTCCTGCACATGCGCACGTCCATATCCGCCGCCGCCGTGGCGCTCGGCGGCTCGCTCGCCCTCGCGGCCCTGGTCGCCCCGACCGCCGCGACCGCCGCCCCCACGACGGGCGGCACCTGCTTCGACCTCGGGGTCGCCGGGAAGTACGGCGAGTTCGTCGAGGGGAACGACACCCACCGGCCGGACGCCGAGGGCGCCGTCGCGGTCGGCGGCAACGCCGACTTCAGCAACGGCTTCACCATCGGCAACGAGCTCACCCCCGAGGAGATCGCGGCCCTGCCCGGCGGCTACTCGCTGGTGGTGGGCGGCAACCTGAACATCGGCGGCGGCGCCCACTTCCGGCTGATGAAGGGCAAGGGCGTCTACGCCGGCACCCTGGTCGGCGGCGGCCGGGCCGACAACGTCGAGCAGGGCGCCTCGCCGATCGACTTCGCCAAGGAGTTCGCCAACCTGCGGCACGTCTCCACCGAGCTGGCGAAGACCACCGGCGGCGCACCGGTCGTCGACGGCAAGAAGACCACCTTCACCGGCACCGACGCGGCCACCAACGTCTTCACCGTCGCGGCCGACGTGCTGCAGAGGGCCGGGGACGTCTACCTCAAGGTCCCGGCGGGCTCCACCACGATCATCAACGTGACCGGCGCCTCCTACGACCAGACCAAGGCCCCGACCACCGGGTTCTGGATCTGGGACCACGCCAAGGGCGCGTACGTCCAGGACGACAAGACGCAGTCCGCGGACGGCGGCGCCGAGCGCGCCAAGCTGCTGTGGAACCTCCCGACCGCGACCTCGGTCACCAAGCACAGCGGCAACGCCTGGCCGGGCGGCGTGCTGGCCCCGAACGCGGCGTTCGACCTCGGCACCGGCGGCCCGGTCAACGGCTCGGTGTGGGCGAAGTCGCTGACCGGCAGCGGCGGCGCCGAGACCCACCACTACCCGTTCGCCGGCTGCCTGCCCGGCGGCACCACCACCCCGCCCTCCGGCAGCCCCTCGCCGTCGGCGAGCACCGGCACCCCGGCGAGCCCGTCCCCGTCGGCGAGCGCCTCCACCCCGGCGGGCAGCGGGTCGCCGACCCCCGGCGGCCCGGAGAGCCCGCAGCCGAGCGGCTCCGGCAGCGCGGCTCCGTCCCCGTCCGCGAGCCGCACCGGCTCCGCCGGCGGCGGCTCGAACAGCGGCGGTGGCGGCCTGGCGTTCACCGGCGCGGAGGGCATCGTGACGCTGACCGTCGGCGGCGCCGCGGTGCTCGCCGCGGGCGGCGGCATCCTCTACGCGGCGCGCCGCAAGAAGGCCGACAACGGGGCCTGATAGGCGAGTTGGAAGGCGACGGCCCCGGGAGCGGCGCTCCCGGGGCCGTTCCCGCGCCGGGTGCTCACTCCCAGCGGAAGAACCGGGCCGCGGCGGCCAGGCCCAGCACCGACCAGCCGGCCAGCACGCCGAGGTCGGACCAGGGCACGCCGGCGCCGAGCTGGAGGACCGAGCGCAGGCCGTCGGAGAGCGCCGAGATCGGCAGCAGCTCCAGCACCGGGCGCACCGCGTCCGGGAACTTCGACAGCGGGACGACCACGCCGCCGGCCAGCAGCAGCAGGACGAACACCAGGTTGGCGCCGGCCAGCGTGGCCTCCGCCCGCAGGGTGCCCGCCATCAGCAGGCCGAGGCCCGAGAACGCGGCGGTGCCCAGCACCAGCAGGAGCAGGACGGTCAGCGGGTTCCCGTGCGGCGACCAGCCCAGCGCCAGCGCGATCGCCGACAGCAGCAGCACCTGCAGCAGCTCGGTGACCAGCACGCAGCCGGTCTTCGCGGACAGCAGCGCCCAGCGCGGCAGCGGCGTGGCGCCCAGGCGCTTGAGCACGCCGTAGCGGCGCTCGAAGCCGGTGGCGATGGCCTGCCCGGTGAACGCGGTGGACATCACCGCCAGCGCCAGCAGGCCGGGCGCCAGGAAGTCCACCCGCTTGCCCGGGCCGTCCACGGCGACCACGTCGACCGCGGAGAACAGCACCAGCAGCACGGTCGGGATGACCACGGTGAGCAGCAGCTGCTCGCCGTTGCGCAGCAGCATCCTGGTCTCCAGGGCGGTCTGCGCGAGCAGCATCCGGCCGACCGGGGCGGCGCCCGGGCGGGGGGTGAGGTCGGTGGCGGTCATCGCAGGTCCCGTCCGGTCAGGTCGAGGAAGACGTCTTCGAGGCTGCGGCGCTGCACCGCGAGCTTGTCGGGCATCACGCCGGCCTCGGCGCACCAGCCGGTGACGGCGGCGAGCAGGGCGGCGTCCAGGGCGGCCTCGACCCGGTAGGAGCCGGGGGTGGGTTCGGTGACGACGGCGCGGTCGGGCAGCACCTTGCGCAGGCCGGCCAGGTCGAGGCCGGGCGGGCCGTCGAAGCGCAGCTGGGCGTCGGTGCCGCGCAGCTCGTCGGGGGAGCCCTGGGCGATGACGCGGCCGCGGTCGACGACGGCGACGTCGTCGGCGAGCTGCTCGGCCTCGTCCATTCGGTGGGTGGTGAGGACGACGGTGACGCCCGCGGTGCGCAGTTCGGTGACCAGCTCCCAGGTGGCGCGGCGGGCCTGCGGGTCGAGGCCGGCGGTGGGCTCGTCCAGGAAGACCAGCTCGGGGCGGCCGACCACGGCCATCGCCAGGGCCAGGCGCTGCTGCTGGCCGCCGGAGAGCCGGCGGTAGGGAGTGCGGCCGCAGGAGTCCAGGCCCAGGCGCTCGGCGAGCGGGCCGACCGGCAGCGGGTCGGCGTACAGCCTGGCGGTGTGGTGGAGCATTTCGAGGGCGCGCGCACCGGCGTACACGCCCCCGGACTGGAGCATCACGCCGATCCGGGGCTTGAGCTGCCCGGCCTGGGACACCGGGTCCAGGCCGAGCACCCGGACGGTGCCCGCGTCCGGGCGGCGGTAGCCCTCGCAGGTCTCGATCGTGGTGGTCTTGCCCGCGCCGTTCGGGCCCAGCACCGCCGTCACGGTGCCCCGGGCGATGGCCAGGCTCAGCCCGTCCACGGCGGTCTTGTCGCCGTACCGCTTGACCAGTCCGGTCACCTCGACGGCGGGGTCTGCATGCATACCGGCGAGTCTAGGAGCAGCTCACGGGCCCTTTCAGGTAAGGCTTGCCTTTCGTGATGGACGACACCGGTGAGGCGTGGATCACGGCTTGTTTCCGCCCGGCGAATTACGCAACAATCGTGTTGTGAAAAACATCCGCGAGCACGAAGCCCGGCCCGGGGAGCCCGACGCTCCCGGCTGCGCCGTGCCCGCGACGGCGGCGGAGGCCCTCGCCGAGGGCCACCGGGCGACCCGGGACCGGGTCGCCCGCTCGATCCTGGACCACGGCCCGTCCTCGGCCGCCGACCTGGCCAGCCGCCTCGGCCTGACCCCCGCCGCGGTCCGCCGCCACCTGGACGGCCTGGCCGCCGCCGGGCTGGTCGACGCCCGCGAGCAGCGGGTCTACGGCAGCCGCGGCCGCGGCCGCCCGGCCAAGGTGTTCGCCCTCACCGACAGCGGCCGCAGCGCCTTCTACCAGGCCTACGACCAGCTCGCCGCCGACGCGCTGCGCTGGATCTCGGAGGCGGCCGGCGGCGGCAGCGCGGGCGAGGAGGCGGTCGCCGCCTTCGCCCGGGCCCGGCTCGCCAAGCAGGGCGAGCGCTACCAGGACGCCCTCGACCAGGCCGGCGCCCGGCGCGCCGAGGCGCTGGCCGAGGCACTCAGCGCCGACGGGTACGCTGCCACGGTGCGGCGCGTCCCGTCCGCCGCCGCGGCGCCCGCCGCACCGGCCGGCGCCCAGCTCTGCCAGCACCACTGCCCGGTCGCGCACATCGCCGAGCAGTTCCCGCAGCTCTGCGAGGCGGAGACCGAGGTCTTCTCGCAGCTCCTGGGCACCCATGTGCAACGGCTGGCCACCATCGCCCACGGCGACGGGGTCTGCACCACGTATGTGCCGGCATCCGGTGCCGCACCGTCGTCCTCCCGGACGCCCGGTGCCGCGCCGACTGCCGGTACGTCCCCCAACGAAAACGGCTCGTCCGCGCGGAGGAACCTCGCATGACTGACATCGCACACCCCGAGCTCGAAGGCCTCGGCAAGTACGAGTACGGCTGGGCCGACTCGGACACCGCCGGAGCCGCCGCCAAGCGCGGCCTGAGCGAGGCGGTCGTCCGCGACATCTCGGCGAAGAAGAACGAGGCCGAGTGGATGCTCGACCTCCGCCTCAAGGGCCTGAAGCTGTTCGGCAAGAAGCCCATGCCGACCTGGGGCTCCGACCTGTCGGGCATCGACTTCGACAACATCAAGTACTTCGTGCGCTCGACCGAGAAGCAGGCCGAGTCCTGGGAGGACCTGCCCGCCGACATCAAGGCGACGTACGACAAGCTCGGCATCCCGGAGGCGGAGAAGCAGCGCCTGGTGGCCGGCGTCGCCGCCCAGTACGAGTCCGAGGTCGTCTACCACCAGATCCGCGAGGACCTGGAGGAGCAGGGCGTCATCTTCCTGGACACCGACACCGCGCTGAAGGAGCACCCGGAGCTCTTCAAGGAGTACTTCGGCACCGTCATCCCGGTCGGCGACAACAAGTTCGCCTCGCTGAACACGGCGGTCTGGTCCGGCGGCTCGTTCATCTACGTGCCGAAGGGCGTGCACGTGGACATCCCGCTGCAGGCCTACTTCCGGATCAACACCGAGAACATGGGCCAGTTCGAGCGGACGCTGATCATCGTCGACGAGGACGCCTACGTCCACTACGTCGAGGGCTGCACCGCGCCGATCTACTCCTCGGACTCGCTGCACTCCGCGGTGGTCGAGATCATCGTCAAGAAGGGCGGCCGCTGCCGCTACACGACCATCCAGAACTGGTCGAACAACGTCTACAACCTGGTCACCAAGCGCGCCGTGGCGTACGAGGGCGCGACCATGGAGTGGGTCGACGGCAACATCGGCTCCAAGGTCACCATGAAGTACCCGGCCGTCTACCTGATGGGCGAGCACGCCAAGGGCGAGACGCTGTCGATCGCCTTCGCGGGCGAGGGCCAGCACCAGGACGCCGGCGCGAAGATGGTTCACATGGCGCCGAACACCTCCTCGCACATCGTCTCCAAGTCGGTGGCGCGCGGCGGCGGCCGCACCTCCTACCGCGGCCTGATCGAGATCGGCGAGGGCTCGCACGGCGCCAAGTCGAACGTGCTGTGCGACGCGCTGCTGGTGGACACCGTCTCCCGCTCGGACACCTACCCGTACGTGGACGTCCGCGAGGACGACGTGTCGATGGGCCACGAGGCGACCGTCTCCAAGGTCTCCGAGGACCAGCTGTTCTACCTGATGAGCCGCGGCCTGAGCGAGACCGAGGCGATGGCGATGATCGTGCGCGGATTCGTCGAGCCGATCGCCCGCGAGCTGCCGATGGAGTACGCGCTGGAGCTGAACCGGCTGATCGAGCTGCAGATGGAGGGCGCGGTCGGCTGACGCGCCGTCAGCCCCGCCCCCGTCGACCATTCCCGAAAGAGAGCAACACGAACAGCCATGGCTGAGCAGAACACCCCCGGCTCCACCACCGCCGGCTCGATCGAGGTCGGCACCGCCGGCGCCGGCGCGCAGCTCGCCGGCCCGGGCACCGGGCGCGAGACCGTCCGGCAGCCGATCGACGCCCGGGTCGCGGTCAAGCCGTCCTTCGACGTCAACGACTTCCCGGTGCCCACCGGCCGCGAGGAGGACTGGCGCTTCACCCCGCTGCACCGCCTCGGCGGGCTGCACGACGGCAAGGCGCTGGAAGCCCCCCGCGGCGAGGACAAGATCGAGCTGGGCCTGCCGGAGGGCGTCACCTCCGAGCTGGTCGGCCGGGACGACCCCCGGGTCGGCAAGGCCGGCACCCCGGTGGACCGGGTCGCCGCGCAGGCGTTCAGCGCCTTCGACCGGGCCCTGGTGGTGACCGTCCCCAAGGAGACGGCGCTCACCGAGCCGGTCCGGATCGACGTGCACGGCCAGGGCGGCACCGCCTTCGCGCACCTGGTGGTCGAGGTCAAGCCGTTCGCCGAGGCCGTCGTGGTGCTGGGCCACACCGGCACCGGCACCCGGGCCGCCAACGTCGACCTGCTGGTCGGCGACGGCGCGAAGCTGACCTTCGTCTCGGTCCAGGACTGGGAGCGCGACGCGGTGCACGTCGCTCAGTGCAACGCGCTGGTCGGCCGGGACGCCTCGTTCAAGTCGGTCATCGTGACCTTCGGCGGCGACGTGGTGCGCCTGCACCCGCGGGTCAACTACGCCGCCCCCGGCGGCGAGGCCGAGCTGTTCGGCCTGTACTTCGCGGACGCCGGCCAGCACCTGGAGCACCGCCTGGTGATCGACCACGACACCCCGCACTGCCGCTCCAACGTCGCCTACAAGGGCGCGCTGCAGGGCCAGGACGCGCACGCGGTGTGGATCGGCGACGTGCTGATCCGGGCCGCCGCGCTCGGCACCGACACCTACGAGCTCAACCGCAACCTGGTGCTCACCGACGGCGCCCGGGTCGACTCGGTGCCGAACCTGGAGATCGAGACCGGCGAGATCGTCGGCGCCGGCCACGCCTCCGCGACCGGCCGCTTCGACGACGAGCAGCTGTTCTACCTGCAGTCCCGCGGCATCCCGGCCGACGAGGCCCGCCGCCTGGTGGTGCGCGGCTTCTTCGCCGAGCTGGTCCAGCAGATCGGCGTCGCCGAGATCCAGGACCGGCTGCTGGAGAAGATCGAGGCCGAACTGGAAGAGACCGTGGCATGAGCTACGTCCGGGCCTGCGCGCTGAGCGTCCTGCAGGAGGACGTGCCCAAGAAGGTCGAGCTGAACGGCGTCCCGGTGGCGATCGTCCGGACCGACGAGGGCGTGTTCGCCATCAACGACACCTGCTCGCACGCCAACGTCTCGCTGTCCGAGGGCGAGGTCGAGGACTGCCGGATCGAGTGCTGGCTGCACGGGTCCACCTTCGACCTGCGCACCGGCAAGCCCTCCGGGCTGCCCGCGACCCGGCCGGTCGCCGTCTACCCCGTAAAGATCGAAGGGGACGATGTGCTCGTCTCCGTCAACCAGGAGAACTGAGTACCCCATGGCAACGCTTGAAATCCGCGACCTGCACGTCTCCGTCAACGCCGAGGGCGGCCCCCGCGAGATCCTCAAGGGCGTCGACCTGACGGTCAAGCAGGGCGAGACCCACGCGATCATGGGTCCGAACGGCTCCGGCAAGTCCACCCTGGCCTACTCGCTGGCCGGCCACCCCAAGTACACCGTCACCGGCGGCCAGGTGCTGCTGGACGGCGAGGACGTGCTGGAGATGTCCGTCGACGAGCGCGCCCGGGCCGGTGTGTTCCTGGCCATGCAGTACCCGGTCGAGGTCCCCGGCGTCTCGGTCTCCAACTTCCTGCGCACCGCCGCCACCGCCGTCCGCGGCGAGGCCCCCAAGCTGCGGCTGTGGGTCAAGGAGGTCAAGGAGGCGATGGCCGCCCTCTCGATGGACCCGGCGTTCGCCGAGCGCAACGTCAACGAGGGCTTCTCCGGCGGTGAGAAGAAGCGCCACGAGATCCTCCAGCTGGAGCTGCTCAAGCCGAAGATCGCCATCCTCGACGAGACCGACTCCGGCCTGGACGTCGACGCGCTGCGGATCGTCTCCGAGGGCATCAACCGGGTCCGCTCGACCGGTGAGGTCGGCACCCTGCTGGTGACCCACTACACCCGCATCCTGCGCTACATCAAGCCCGACCACGTGCACGTCTTCGCGGGCGGCCGGATCGTCGAGTCCGGCGGTGCCGAGCTCGCCGACAAGCTGGAGGAAGAGGGCTACGAGAGCTACGTGAAGGGCGGCGCTTCCGAGTGACAGTGACCCATTCCCATCTGACCGGACTGCTCGACACCGACGCCATCCGCAAGGACTTCCCGGTCCTGTCGCGGCAGCTGCACGACGGCAAGCCCCTGGTCTACCTGGACAACGCGGCGACCTCGCAGAAGCCGCGCCAGGTGCTGGAGGCGCTGAACGCCTACTACGAGCAGCACAACGCCAACGTCCACCGCGGCGTGCACGTGCTCGCCGAGGAGGCCACCGCGCTGTACGAGGGCGCCCGGGACAAGGTCGCGTCCTTCGTCAACGCGCCCAGCCGCAACGAGGTGATCTTCACCAAGAACGCCTCCGAGTCGCTCAACCTCGTTGCCAACATGCTGGGTTGGGCCGAGGAGCCGTACAAGGTCGACTCCGACTCGGAGATCGTGATCACCGAGATGGAGCACCACTCCAACATCGTGCCGTGGCAGCTGCTCGCGCAGCGCACCGGCGCGAAGCTGAAGTGGTTCGGCCTGACCGACGACGGCCGGCTCGACCTGTCGAACATCGACGAGCTGATCACCGAGAAGACCAAGATCGTCTCGGTGACGCTGGTGTCCAACCTGCTGGGCACCGTCAACCCGGTCGAGGAGATCGTCCGCAAGGCGCAGTCGGTCGGCGCGCTGGTCGCCATCGACGCCTCGCAGGCCGCCCCGCACGCCGTGCTCGACGTGCAGGCGCTGGAGGCCGACTTCGTCGCCTTCACCGGCCACAAGATGCTCGCCCCGACCGGCATCGGCGTGCTCTGGGGCCGCCAGGAGCTGCTGGAGGACCTCCCGCCGTTCCTCGGCGGCGGCGAGATGATCGAGACCGTCACCATGGGCTCGTCCACCTACGCCCCCGCGCCGCACAAGTTCGAGGCCGGCACCCCGCCGATCGCCCAGGCCGTCGGCCTCGGCGCCGCCATCGACTACCTGTCGGCGATCGGCATGGACAAGGTCGCCGCGCACGAGCACGCCATCACCGCGTACGCGATCGACCGCCTGCTGGAGGTCCCCGACCTGCGGATCATCGGCCCGCGCACGGCCGTCGACCGCGGCGCGGCGATCTCCTTCACGCTCGGCGACATCCACCCGCACGACGTCGGCCAGGTGCTCGACGAGCAGGGCATCGCGGTCCGGGTCGGCCACCACTGCGCACGGCCGGTCTGCCTGCGGTACGGAATTCCGGCGACCACCAGGGCGTCGTTCTACCTGTACTCCACGCCCGGCGAGGTGGACGCGCTGATCGACGGCCTCCACCACGTCCGCAACTTCTTCGGCTGAGGTGGCTGCCATGAAGCTCGACTCGATGTACCAGGAGATCATCCTGGACCACTACCGCAACCCCCACGGCAAGGGGCTGCGGGACGGCGACGCCGAGGTGCACCACGTGAACCCGACCTGCGGCGACGAGATCACCCTGCGGGTGAAGCTCGACGGCGCGGTCGTCACCGACGTCTCCTACGAGTCGCAGGGCTGCTCGATCAGCCAGGCCTCCGCCTCCGTGCTCAACGACCTGGTGGTCGGCAAGCCGGTCGGCGAGGCCCAGCAGATCCAGGAGGCCTTCCTCGAACTGATGCAGAGCAAGGGCCAGTCCGAGGGCGACGAGGAGATCCTGGAGGACGCCGTGGCCTTCGCCGGGGTCTCCAAGTACCCGGCCCGGGTCAAGTGCGCCCTGCTCAGCTGGATGGCCTGGAAGGACGCCACCGCCAAGGCGCTCGGCGGCCAGCCCGCGATCACCGAGACCACCGACTGACGCCCGTTAGGACACTGGATTCATGAGCGAGAACGAGACGGCCGAGGCCGTCGAGGCTCCGGCCGCCGAGGCAGCGGCCGCTGAGGCCACCGAGGCCCCCGGCGCGTTCACCAGCGCCGGCACGGTCTCCACCGAGGACCTCATGGAGGCCCTGATGGACGTCGTCGACCCCGAACTGGGCATCGACGTCGTCAACCTCGGCCTGATCTACGGCCTGCACATCGACGCGGACGACACCGCCACCGTCGACATGACGCTGACCTCCGCGGCCTGCCCGCTCACCGACGTGATCGAGGACCAGGCCCGCACCGCCACCGACGGCCTGGTCAAGGACCTGCGGATCAACTGGGTCTGGATGCCGCCGTGGGGCCCCGACAAGATCACCGACGAGGGCCGCGACCAGCTCCGCGCGCTGGGCTTCAACGTCTGAGCCGGTAGCGGTCGAAACAGGGGCGGGAACCTCCGGGTTCCCGCCCCTTCGCGCGTTCCGCCGCCCCGGGCCGAACTAGACTGCGGGGCCATGGATTTCGGGGCGAACGGCGGACGACCGGGACAGCCGGACTGGGCCGCGATGGCCGAGCGGCACGAGCGCGCGCAGCGGCGGCGCAGGCGGCTGCGGATCGCCGGGGCGGCGGCCGGGGCGGTCGCGCTGGCCGGCGGGGGCGGTGCGGCGGTGGTCGGCCTCGCGGGCGGCGGTCCGGCGGGCGGCGGTCCGGCGGCGGGGGTTGCCGCGAGCGGGGCCCCGGCGGCCACCGGCTCGGCCGCGCCGCGGGCGACGCCCGCTCCGGACGCCTCAGCCTCCGCCCCGGCTTCGGCTTCGGCTCCGGCCTCGGCCGCCCCGGCTGCTCCGGCGTCCGTCCAGGCCTCGGCCTCGGCTCCGGCTCGCAGGCGGTCCGGCCCCGTCCCTGTAGCGACCGCGACCGCCCGCAAGCCGGCCGGGGCGGCGAGTCCGGCCCCGCCGGCCGGCCCGGACGGCGGCCGGGCGCTGGAGATCGCCGGCTCCGTGGTGGACCTGCTCCTCGGGCCCCGCCACGTGGCGGGTGACGCCCTGCCGCTGGGACGGCCGGGGGAGCCGCGGCCCTGACGGCGGCGGGGCGCCGCAGGGCCGGGCGTCGGCGGTCAGCGTCGGCGCAGGACCACCGCGGCCAGGGCGAGGGTGGCGCCGGCGGCGGTGAGGGCGAAGGCGGTGACGGCGGGGAGCAGGCCGTAGGCGCGGGTGAGGGCGCCGACGGCGATGATCGGGGCGGAGGAGCCCAGGTAGACGATCACCCAGAGGGCGGAGAGCTCGCTGCCGCGGCGGGCCGGGTCGAGGGCGGCGACGGCGGTGGTGAACAGGGAGCGGAAGGCGACGCCCTGGCAGACGCCGGCCAGCACGCTGCCGACGAACAGCAGCGCCGGGGTGCCGGTCGCGGCGGCCGCGGTGAGCAGGCCGAGCCCGGCGGCCAGGCCGGCCAGGCCGGCCGCGACCACCACCCGGTCGGAGGTCGGCGGGACGAGCAGCTGGGCGGCCGCCGAGGAGCCGAGCAGCAGCGCGGCGACGGCCGCGCCCGCCAGCGGGGAGCGGGTGTGCAGCAGGGTGGAGGAGAAGGCGGGGGCCAACGCCAGGTAGACGCCGAAGACCGCGTAGGAGAGGAAGCCCGCGGCCGCTGCCAGCAGGAACTCGCGGCGCCCGGTGCGCGGCAGCCGCAGCCGCTGGGGCCGCAGGTGGGCGGGGGTGGTGACGCGCGGCGGGGAGGCCGGCGGGCGGACCGAGCCGGGCATCCGGGGGTGCACCAGGGCGAGCGGCACGCACAGTGCGAGCAGCGCGACGGCGTGCGGCAGGAACGGGCCGAGCAGCGGCTTCGCGTCGCTGGTGAGCGCGGCGCCGACCAGCGGGCCGAGCGCGACGCCGCCCGCCGAGCAGGCCAGGGTCAGCTTGGCGGCCAGGGTGGGGCGGTCCGGCAGCAGGTCGCCGAGGGCGGCGCCGGCCGCGCCGGTGGACAGGCCGACCGCGACGCCCTGCACGGCCCGGCCGGCGGCCAGCTGCCAGAACGAGCCGGCGGTGGCGAACACCGCGTCCCCGGCGGCGGCCAGCGCGACCGCGGGCAGGATCAGGGCGCGCCGCCCGAGGTGGTCCGACCAGTGGCCGACCGCGGCCAGCACCGGGACCAGCGCGAACACGTAGACGGTGAACAGGACGGTGGTGTCCAGCGGGCTCAGCCCCAGGCGCTGCTGCAGCACCGGGTAGAGCGGGGTGGCGAGGTTCGCGCCGATCAGCATCAGCAGCAGGGCGGCGGCCACCAGGCCGACCCGGATGCCGCGCAGCGCGTTCCAGCGGCTGATCGGGGCGAGCTGGAGCTGCTTGCGGGGCGCGAGTTCCAACGGAAGCAGGGCCTCCGACAGTCGGCGGCCGGCGTACTGAGCGGTGCTCAGGCCGGGGCCGGCGGGGGAGAGGTCCGCCATGGCAGGGGTCTCCTGTGGCAAGGCGCCGCCGGGCGCGGCCGGGCCGAGGTGCGGCGGCGCGGCCCGGACGGTGCGGGTGTGCACGTGGTACGTGGAGTGCGGAGCGCCGTCGCTCCGGGTTCCGGGGCGCCCGCGCGGGGGTGGTGCGCGTCGCCCCCCGAAGGATACGTGGCCGCGGGCACTCGTTCGGACGCACCGCCCCACTCGTTCGGGGGGACGATCCCGCAGCTCAAGCGTTCGGTCGTGGCGGCCGATACGCTGGGTTGACGGGCCGACACGCACCGGCCCGCTCCGCCGCTCCCCGCGTCCGCCGCCCCCCGGGCGGGCCGCCCACCGGACGGCGGTGCCCTGCGACGCACCCGGGAGAACGCGCGCGATGGCCGGACGTAGCCGTAACACCCCTGACCAGCAGCCGTCCGAGGCCGAGGGGCTGCTGCCCGCCGACTACGACCTCGCCGACCTGTACGGCGCGCAGAGCGGCGACGAGGACCCGGACGACACGGCGGTGCTGATCCCGCCGATCACCCTGCCGGCCGACGCCGAGCTGGCCGCCGCCGCCCTCGCCGTCCCGCTGATCTCCCGGGTGGTCGCGCTGGCCCGCTGGGTCGCCCCGCACCGCGAGGTCGACGAGCACGGCGACCTCGGCGAGGCCGACCGGGTGCAGGCCGCCCGGATGCTCGGCGCCGAGGACCCGGACGAGGACGACGTGGTCGAGGCGATGCGGGCCTGGGCGCTGGCCTGCGACCTCGACCTGGTCGAGACCGGCACCACCGACGACGGCGCGCACGTCGCCATCCCCGGCCCCGACCTGGCGGCCGTCGAGGCCGGCGAGCCCGCCGCGGTGCTCGGCCTCTGGTTCGAGGCCGCCGAGCTGGTCCGCGAGCTGGCCGCCGAGGCCGAGTCGGTCGACCCCGAGGTGGTCGAGGGCGGCGGGAGCGACGACTCCGACGGCCTCGCCGAGGTCGAGGACGCCCACGACCAGGCCGCCGAGATCCTCGACGAGGCGCTGCACGTGCTGTACGAGGCCACCGCGTTCGCCGAGCCGGGCGCCGAGACCGTCCCGCTGGGCGTGCTCGCCGCGCTGCTGGTCGTCCCCGACGGGCAGGAGCCCGACGAGGAGATGCTCGGCGAGATCACCGACCTGATGGTCGTCCTCGACCCGATGCTCGGCGACCTCGCCGAACTCGGGCTCCTGGAGCACCGGCCGATCGACCCCGACCTGTTCGAGGAGGGCGAGGGCGGCGCCGACGGCGACGTGGTCGACACCGACCGGCCGCTGACCGACGAGGACGCGGCCCGCTTCGGCACCGTCCGGCTCACCGTGCTCGGGCAGTACGCCGTCCGCGAGTGGCTGCTCGCCGACGGCTACGACGCCCCGCTCATCGGCGACCTCGCCGAACTGGACGGCCCCGCCCTGCTGCGCGAACTCGCCGAGAACGGGCAGCTCTTCGCCGAACCCGAGCTGAAGGCCTGGCTGGCCGCCCGGGACGCGCCGGACGCCGCCCGCGAACTGCTGGCCGGCGCGCGGGGGCGCGACGCGCAGTCGCCGGTCCGCCGCTACTACTGCGTGCTCGGCCTCGCCGAACTCGGCGAGGAGGCGGCCCCGTTGGTGCGGGGCGTCGTCGACGACCCCGAGCTGGGCGGGCTGGCCCGCGAGTGGCTGCGAGCCCGCGGCGTGGACGTCGCGGCCGCGGAGCGCGAGGTCGCGCTTTGGCGGGTGGTCGACTCGATGGCCGCCGTCATGCTGCTCACCGCGGGCGAGGGCGGCCGGCTGCAGGCCCTGGTCGCCGACCTGCCGGTGACCGACAACCCCGCCGGCTACTTCGGCGAGGTGTGGCGGGTGCCGCACCCGATGACGGCGGAGGTGCTGGAGGCGGTCGGCGAGCTGCACCTGGACCGCAAGGTGGCGAAGGAGGCCCGGCGGGCGGCGGTCAAGGCGCGGTCGCTGCGCGGGCAGACCGGGTGAGCGCAGCGGCGCTCCCGGCGGGGCCCCGGACGGGGCTCCGGCCGCGAGTTCTCTGCAAGCCCTCCACGTCCGGCTGATGGATCGACAGGTTCCTCTGGCCGTAAGGTAAGGCGGCGTTGGAGTGGCGAGCGGCCGGGGGTGCGGCGAGGGATGAAGAGGCAGCACACGAGCGGGCCCGTGGACATCGAGGCGATGTACTCGGACCAGGAGGCGTACGGCCGGCAGGTGTTGGCGGGCGCGGGGTTTCCGGTGTTCGGGTGGGTGCACGGGGCCGGGGGGGTGCCCGGGTGGGACGTGCTGGCGGAGTACGAGGTCGGCGACGGGGAGTTGGCGGCGGTGGAGGTCCGGTCCGGTGACTGGAGCTCCGCGCAGGGCCCGTACGTGACGGTGCGCACCTACCGGGCCGGGGCCGGGTCGGGCGGGCTGCTGCCCGACCTGGAGGACGTCGTCGAGGACGAGCGGGACCGGGTCTACGAGCACCTCGGCGTCGACGAGGGCGACACCGCCGGGCGGGTCCGGGCGCTGCGGGAGTGGATCACCGTGGACGGCGAGCCGCACGCGGTGCAGGTGCACGAGGACTCGCGGACCGGCGCCGGGCACGGCACGGTGTGGGCCGGGCGGCTGCGGGTGGACGGGGCGACGGTGACGGTGACCGGGCGCGGGGTCCTGCCCGGGTCGGTGGAACTGCGCCGGATCGGCGACTTCGAGCGGTACATCGTCGGCCGGACGGCGATGCTGCGGCAGGTCGCCGCGCTGCGCGCGGACCGGAGCTCCCCCGAACCGGAGCCGCAGCCCGCCGAGTTGGGGCTGCAGGCGCACCGGGACCTGGTGGTGCAGGCGATCGCCCGGGCCGCCGCGACGGCTGCGCAGCTGCGGGCCGGGCGCTCGGCCCGGTTGCCGCGCCACCTGCGCGGCGAGGACCGGCAGGTGCGCTGGGAGACGGCGGTGCGGCAGCAGATGCGGCTGGCGTCGGAGACCCGCGAGGAGGCGGACGAGGCGGTCGCCTCGATGGTCAACCACCTGAGCCGGCTGGCCCACCACGCGGACTGGGTGAGCGGGACGGCCGAGGGCGCGGCGGCCGTCGAGGAGGTCGTCCGGTACACGGCGTTCGCCAGCGAGGTGCCGAGCCTGCCCGCGCAGCGGGCCTGGGAGCGGCTGTGGGCGGGCGGCACGCCGGAGCTGCCGTCGGGGACGGAGGACGCCTGGCTGACGGCGTGGGAGCAGTGGCGGGTGGAGCGGACCCAGCACGGGGGGCGGCGCTAGGTGTTCCGTCCCGCGAGGTAAAGGCTGGGTCATGGGTGGTTCTATGGTCGGTAAATCGGCACGTCGGCGCCGGGTCGGATTCACGTCCGGTTCACGTCCGGGCCGGAGCCTTTCGGTCACCAGAGCCCCCCTCTCCTCCAGGAGTGACCGTCATGTCGCTGTCCCGCCGGGACTTCGTGAACCGTTCGACCATGCTCGGAGCAGGCGTCCTGATCGCCGGCAGCGCCGAGGTGCTGGCCACCGCGCCCGGTGCGATCGCCGCCCCGGCGGGCGGTGAGGCCGCCCTCGCCAAGGGCGGGCACGCCGCGGTCGGCTACGGCGAGCTGGTGTCCGACCCGCAGGGCGTCCTGGCGCTGCCGAAGGGCTTCTCGTACGAGGTCATCACCCGGACCGGCGTGACCACCCTGGTCACCGGCGAGTCCACCCCCAGCAACCACGACGGCACCGCCGCGTTCGAGGGCCGGGGCGGGACCACCCTGCTGGTGAACAACCACGAGCTGGCCGGGCCGCGGGCCAACTGGCCGCACCCCGTGCCGCTGCTGGAGGGCCACGTCTACGACCCGGCCGCGGCCGGCGGCTGCACCGTCGTCGAGGTCTCCGGCCACGGCAACGGGCACGGGCACGGGCACGACGACGACCACGGCAGGGGCAGGGGCCACGGCAAGCGCCGGGTCCGCGAGTGGGTCGGCATCGCCGGCACCGCCACCAACTGCGCCGGCGGCGCCACCCCGTGGGGCACCTGGCTGACCTGCGAGGAGACCGAGGACAAGGCCGGCACCAACGGCTTCACCAAGGACCACGGCTACGTCTTCGAGGTCGACCCGCACGACCAGGACGCCAACCGGGACCCGCAGCCGATCAAGGCCCTCGGCCGGTTCGCGCACGAGGCCGTCGTCATCGACGAGAAGCGCGGCCACGCCTACCTGACCGAGGACGCGTCCAAGCCCAACGGCCTGTTCTACCGCTGGACCCCGCCGGCCGGCTTCAAGCACGGCAAGGGCCGGCTGCGCACGCTGGCCGCCGACGCGGGCGTGCTGGAGGCGCTGAAGGCGTTCGACTCCCAGGGCAAGCTGGTCGACGACCTGTCCCGGGCCACCAAGCCCGGCACCACGTACGGCGCCGACTGGGTCAAGGTCCAGGACCGGGACGCCCGCACCACCTCGATCCGCAAGCAGTTCAAGGACGGCGAGGTCACCCGGGCCCGCAAGCTCGAAGGCATGTGGTGGGGCGACAACGGGATCTACTTCGTCTCCTCGTTCGCCCGCGAGGAGTCGCCGCTGCAGCACGACGGGCAGGTCTGGTTCTACAACCCCGTCCGTCGGACGCTGACCCTCAAGGTCATCCTCGGCGTCAACAACGACGTCTGGACCGACCAGGGCAACTTCGACGGCCCCGACAACATCACCGTCTCGCCCCACGGCGGCCTGATCATCGCCGAGGACGGCAACGGCCTGCAGCACCTGTTCGGCACCACCGCGGACGGGCGGACGTACGCGCTGGCGCGCAACGAGCTGAACCTCGGGACGGCCGAGAAGCCGGAGTTCAGCGAGTTCACCGGGGTGACGTTCTCGCACGACGGGCGGACGCTGTTCGCCAACATCCAGGAGCCGGGAATCATGCTGGCGATCACGGGGCCGTGGCACCGGATGTGACGTACCGCTGAGATCCGCCCGGGGAGGGTTCCTGCTCTCCTCGGGCGGATCTTGCCGTTCACGGGTGGTCGCTCGCGCAGTTCCCCGCGCCCCTGGCGGGGCACGGAACTGCAGGACCCTGACGGGGTAAGGGACTTCAGTTCTCGGCAAGCCTCAACTGGAGCATGGCCAGCAGGCGCTGCTGGGGCTGTGCCAGGTCGAGGCCGGTGAGCTGCTCCGCCCTGCGGACCCGGTAGCGCAGGGTGTTGGGGTGGATGTGCAGGGCGTCGGCCGCGGTGCGGACCTCGCCGAGGGCGTCGAGGTAGGCGAGGACGGACTCGGCCAGGCGGGTGTGGTGGCGGGTGTCGTAGGCGGTGAGGGCGGTGAGGCGGGGGTCGCGGAGCTCGGGGCGGTCCTGGAGCAGGGCGAGCACCTCGGAGACCAGCACCTCGGCCTGCACGTCCTGGAGGGCGGCGACGTCGGGGACGACCCCGCCGCGGCCCATCGCGTCGAGGATCCGGTCGGCCTGGGCGCGGGAGGCGGGGACGTCCGCCAGGCCCGGGACGGTCGGGCCGATGGCGGCCCGCAGCGGGATGGAGAGGTGGTCGCGGGCCGCGTCGACGGTCTCCTGGGTCCAGTCGCGCAGGGTGCCGAGCGGGACGCCGGGCGGGAGTTCGGGCAGCAGGACGTAGACCCGGGAGTCGACGGGAGCGAGCAGGGCGCCGCGGTGGCGGGCGGCGGTGTGCACCGAGATCAGGCCGGTCACCTCGTCGCGGGTGAGTTCGGCGTCCCGGTCGTCGGTGGCGGCGGGCGCGTAGGCCAGCACGGTGGCGGGGCGGCGGACGTCCAGGCCGAGGTGGGTGGCCAGCGACTGCGGGCCGGTGGAGCCCTCCAGCAGGCCGGTCAGCAGGGTCTGGGTCAGCCGGGTGTCGGCCGACAACTCGCGGCGGCGGCGCACCAGTTGGCCGGCCGCGACCCGGGCGGCGCCGACCAGGGCCTGCTCGGCGGTGTCGGTCAGCGGGCGGGAGCCCTCCTGCACCCAGATGGTGCCCAGCGGCTGCGCGCCGGAGCGGATCGAGATGGCCAGCCGGCGGCGGATGCCGAGTTCGGGGTGGGCGGCGATCTCGATCGCGCCCTCCGAGCCGCGCAGGTGGGAGAAGACGCCCCACTCGCGGAGCTTGGCCAGGTACGGCTCCGGCCCCTGGCGGCCCAGGATGGACAGCCGGCGCAGGTCGTCCACCTCGTCGGTCTCGGAGGTGCGCGAGTAGGCGAGCACCCGGCTGGAGGTGTCCTCGATCGAGACGATGCCGCCGGTCAGCACGGCCACCGTCTGGGCGAGCGAGAACAGGTCGCCGGTGGCGGGCCCGCCGGGATCCGGGCCGTCCGGGCCGTCGGTGCCGGAGAGCAGGGTGCGGGCCAGCGAGTCGAGGTGCTCCCAGCGGGTCTCGCGGCGCACCGAGAGCAGCGCCACGCCCGCCTCGGTGGCGGCCTCGCGCAGCGCGTCCGCCTGGCCCGGCCCGTCCAGCTTGACCGCGACGGCGGCGGCCCGGGCCCGGCCGGCGGCGCGCAGGGCGGGCAGTGCGGCGCGGCCGCGGGCGCCGATGGCCAGGACGAGCTCGCCCGGCGCGGAGGTGGGCGGGTCCTCCGGGTCGAGGATGGCCACGTGCCGGACCGGGACGTCCAGCCCGGCGGGCGCGGCCTGCAGCTCGACCAGGGGTTCGCCGAGCGACATCAGCAGCTGGCGGAGCGGGAGGCCGGTCATCGTCGGGGTCCTCGGTGCATCAGGGGCGGGGCGGGCACGCTTCGTCGGGGCGCGGTTCGCCGGGGCGCGGTTCGCCGGGGCGCGGTTCGTCGGGGCGGGGCTCGTCGGGGCGGGGTTCGTCGGGGCGGACAAGGTCGCGGGGCCGAGTTTAGTGAGGCGGACAGGAAACGGCCGCCGTGACCGGGGCGTGACGGTGTTCGTCCGGGCGGACAACGGCGAGTGGGGGAATTTGGCGGCGCGGCCAACGGTGCCGGGCGGGGACGGGGAATAGCGTTCCTCCATGGCCGGCGTGCGACCCTCGCCGGCTTCCCATGACGAGAAGGAGAGCGTGCGCGCCATGGATGCTGTGACCCAGGTCCCCGCGCCGGTGAACGAGCCGGTCCACAGCTACGCCCCCGGCAGCCCCGAACGGGCCCGGCTGGAGGCCAAGCTGAAGGAGCTGGGCGGCCAGGGGCCGATCCAGCTGACCATGACGATCAACGGGGAGCAGCGCCTCGGCGGCGGCTCCGAGATCCACGTCGTCCAGCCGCACCACCACGCGGCGAAGCTCGGCACCCTGCGCAACGCGACCCAGGACGACGCGCGGGAGGCCATCGACACCGCGCTGGCCGCCGCGCCGGCCTGGCAGGCGCTCTCCTTCGACTCCCGCGCCGCGATCTTCCTGCGCGCCGCGGACCTGCTGGCCGGGCCGTGGCGGGAGACCCTCGCCGCGGCCACCATGCTCGGCCAGTCGAAGACCGCCCAGCAGGCGGAGATCGACACCCCCTGCGAGCTGGTCGACTTCCTGCGCTTCAACGTGCACTTCGCCCGGCAGATCCTGGCCGAGCAGCCGATCTCCTCCGACGGCGTGTGGAACCGCACCGACCACCGCCCGCTGGAGGGCTTCGTCTACGCGATCACCCCGTTCAACTTCACCGCGATCGCCGGCAACCTGCCGACCGCGCCCGCGCTGATGGGCAACGTGGTGATCTGGAAGCCGTCCCCCACCCAGCAGTTCGCCGCGCACTACCTGATGCGCCTGCTGGAGGCCGCGGGCCTGCCCAAGGGCGTCATCAACATGGTGACCGGCGACGGCCTGGCCGTCTCCGAGGTCGCGCTCAAGCACCCCGCGCTGGCCGGCATCCACTTCACCGGCTCCACCGCCACCTTCCAGCACCTGTGGCGCACCGTCGGCGAGAACATCGCCGGCTACCGCACCTACCCGCGGATCGTCGGCGAGACCGGCGGCAAGGACTTCCTGGTCGCCCACCCGTCCGCCGACAAGGCCGTGCTGAAGACCGCGATGACCCGTGGCGCCTTCGAGTTCCAGGGCCAGAAGTGCTCGGCGCTGTCCCGCGCGTACGTCCCGGCCTCGATCTGGGCCGAGATCAAGGACGACTTCCGTGACGAGGTCGAGTGGCTCACCATGGGCGACGTCGCCGACCTGAGCAACTTCATGGGCGCGGTCATCGACGAGCGCTCCTTCGCCAAGAACAAGGCCGCCATCGACCGTGCCCAGGCCGACCCGCAGGTCGAGGTGCTGGCCGGCGGCACGTACGACGACTCGGTCGGCTACTTCGTCCGCCCGACCGTGCTGGTCTGCCAGGACCCGGCCGCCGAGTACTTCCGCGACGAGTACTTCGGCCCGATCCTCGCCGTGCACGTCTACGAGGACGAGAACTACGACGAGATGCTCGCGCAGATGGAGTCGGTCTCCTCGTACGGCCTGACCGGCTCGATCATCGCCCAGGACCGCGAGGCCGTCGAGCACGCGATGCGGGTGCTGCGCAACGCGGCCGGCAACTTCTACATCAACGACAAGCCGACCGGCGCCGTGGTCGGCCAGCAGCCCTTCGGCGGCGGCCGGGCCTCCGGCACCAACGACAAGGCCGGCGCCAAGCAGAACCTGACGCGCTGGACCTCCAGCCGCTCCATCAAGGAGACGTTCGTCCCGCCGACGGACTACCGCTACCCGCACATGGGCTGACCAGGCCCCCTCGACGGCCGGCCACCACCCCCCGGCCGGCCGTCGCCCCCTCTTCTCCACCAGCTGATCCGCTTCGCCGGGAGTCCACGATGCTCCGTTCCGCCCTCCTCGCCGCCTCGCGCTCCCCGCAGGTGCGCACCATGGTCGAGAAGTTCCCGCCCACCCACGCGATCGTCGAGCGCTTCGTCGCCGGCGACCGGCTCGACCAGGGCGTGAGCGCCACCGAGACGCTGGTCGCCAGCGGCCGCAAGGTCACCCTCGACCACCTCGGCGAGGACACCAAGGACGCCGACCAGGCCGCCGGCACCGCCCTCGCCTACGAGCACCTGCTGACCGCCCTCAAGGAGACCGGCCTCGCCGCCAACGCCGAGGTCTCCGTCAAGCTCTCCGCCGTCGGCCAGTTCCTCCCCGTGGACGGCGAGAAGATCGCCCTGGAGAACGCCCGCCGGATCTGCCAGGCCGCCGCCGACGCCGGCACCACCGTGACCCTCGACATGGAGGACCACACCACCACCGACTCCACCCTGGCCATCGCCCGCGAGCTGCGCGCCGACTTCCCCTGGCTGGGCGTCGTCCTCCAGGCGTACCTGCGCCGCACCGAGGCCGACTGCCGCGACCTCTCCGGCGCGGGCTCCCGGGTGCGGATCTGCAAGGGCGCCTACAAGGAGCCCGAGTCGGTCGCCTTCCAGGGCAAGCGGGACGTCGACCTCGCGTACGTCCGCGCGCTCAAGGTCCTGATGGCCGGCGAGGGCTACCCCATGGTGGCCTCGCACGACCCCAACATGATCAAGATCGCCGGGCAGCTCGCCGAGTGGAACAAGCGCGACACCACCTCCTTCGAGTACCAGATGCTCTTCGGCATCCGCCCCGAGGAGCAGCTCCGCCTCGCCGAGGCCGGCAACACCATGCGGGTCTACCTCCCCTACGGCCAGGAGTGGTACGGCTACTTCATGCGCCGCCTCGCGGAGCGCCCCGCCAACCTGACCTTCTTCCTGCGGGCGATGGCCACCCGCGGCTGACGCCCGCCCGACTCCCGTACGGGGCCTGCGACCCACTGTCGCGGGCCCCGTCGGCGTGCGGGGGCGGTGGCGGGGTGGTTCAGAGCATGGCGGCGGCGGGTTTGACCATGCTGCGGGCGGTTTTGGCGTCGACGTACTCGCCGAGGGCGGTCATGACCCACTCGCCGGAGAACTGGCGGACGAGTTTGCACATGGCGACGCCGGTGTGGGGTTCGGACTGGGCCAGGTCGAAGCGGACGAGTTCCTCGTCGGTGCCGGCGTCGACCAGGCGGCAGTAGGCGTTCTTGATGTCGGTGAACTTCTGGCCGGAGAAGGAGTTGACGACGAAGACCAGGCCGCAGACCTCGGGGGGCAGGCCGGCCAGGTGGACGGTGATGGCTTCGTCGTCGCCGCCGCCGCGGCCGGTGAGGTTGTCGCCGGAGTGGGCGATCGCGCCGTTGAAGACGGAGAGCTTCATGAACCAGGCGGTGTCGATCTTGTTGCGCTGGGCGTCGAAGGCGATCACCGAGGCGTCGAGGTCGATGCTGCGGCCGCGCCCGGCGGGCTCCCAGCCGAGGCCCATCCGGACCGAGGCGAGGAAGGGCTTGCCGGCCTTCTCCAGGGAGACCGAGCCGCCCTTGACCAGGTTGACCCGGCCCTTGTCGAGGGTGATCTTGCCGACGGCGGGGGAGCCGGACGGCATGGGGGGCGGGGCCGCGGGCCCCTGCGGCGCCGCGCCCGGCATCGGCGGGGCCGCGGGCGGGGTCGGGGCCGGGGGTGCGGCGGGGGCCGTGGCGGCGGCGGCCGCCGGGGGTGCGTCCTCGACGGCGACGCCGAAGTCGGTGGCGATGCCCGCCAGGCCGTTGGCGTAGCCCTGGCCGACGGCGCGGACCTTCCACTCGGCGCCGCGCCGGTAGACCTCGACGACGACCAGGGCGGTCTCGCGGGAGAGCCGCGGCGGGGTGAAGGTGAACAGTTCGCGGCCGGTGTCGGCGTCCCGGACGGTCGCGGTGGGCTCGGTGCCCGCGAAGGTGGCGCGCCGGTCGTCGAGCGAGGCGGTGACCACGATCCGGGTGATCTCGCCCGGGACGGCCGCGGTGTCGACGGCGATCGCGTCGGGGGCGCCGCCGGCCGCCGGGCGGTGGGTGACGCCGGGGCCCTGCGGGGCGTTGAAGAAGACGAAGTCGGCGTCCGAGCGGACCTTGCCGGCCGCGGTGAGCAGCAGTCCGGAGACGTCCAGCCGCGTGGGCGCGGTGACCTCGACCACGACCCGGGCCGACGCCAGGGGTGCGTTGCCGCCCTGGACCAGAACAGTCGTCACGTGCTCCTCCTCGATTCGCCGTTCCCACCCTAGCCAACCCGCCGCGCCCGCCGGGATACGCCGCGAGCGAATCCGGCGCGCACCCGCTTGCCCGGGCCGGGCGGGCTCGGCGAGCATGCGGGCATGCCAGCACTGCAACGATCCGAAGCAACTGTCCGTGCCCGCCTGCTGGAGGTCCGCGGCTACACCGTCGACCTCGACCTGACCGGCGGCCCGGAGCGGTTCGGCAGCACCACCGTGATCCGGTTCGGCTGCACCGAGCCCGGCGCCGACAGCTTCGTCGACGTCGAACCCGCCGTCCTGCGGCGCGCCGTCCTGAACGGGCAGCCGCTGGACACCACCGCGCTGGACGGCAACCGGCTCGCGCTGCCCGCGCTGCGCGCCGAGAACGAACTGCTGGTCGAGGCCGAGATGCGCTACTCGCGCACCGGCGAGGGCCTGCACCGGTACACCGACCCGGCCGACGGCGAGGTGTACGTGTACGCCACCTGCGGGCCCGACCTGGCGGCCAAGGTGTTCGCCTGCTTCGACCAGCCCGACCTGAAGGCCCCGTTCACGCTGACCGCCACCGCCCCCGAGGGGTGGACCCTGGTCGGCAACGGCGCCAAGGTCCGCGGCGAGAAGGGCAGTTGGGGGTTCGCCCCGACCAAGCCGATCTCCACCTACCTGTTCACCGTGGTCGGCGGCCCGCTGCACTCGGTGCGCGGCGAGCACGACGGCATCCCGCTGGGCCTGCACGCCCGCCGCTCGCTGGCCGCCGAACTCGACCGCGAGGCGCCCGAGTTGTTCGAGGTGACGGCCGCCTCGCTGGACCGGCTGCACCAGCTCTTCGACGAGCGCTACCCGTTCGGCGAGTACCACCAGGCGTTCGTCCCCGAGTTCAACTGGGGCGCGATGGAGAACCCCGGCTGCGTGGTGTTCCGCGACGAGATGCTGTTCCGCTCCCCGGCCACCGCCTCCGACCACGAGACCCGCGCCATGGTGGTCTGCCACGAGATGGCCCACATGTGGTTCGGCGACCTGGTCACCATGCGCTGGTGGGACGACCTGTGGCTGAACGAGTCGTTCGCCGAGATGCTCGGCTACCGGATCGCCGTCGAGGCCACCCGCTTCACCGGCGCCTGGACCGCGTTCTCCGCCCAGCGCAAGGGCTGGGGCTACGACGCCGACCAGCGCGGCTCCACCCACCCGGTGGCCGGCAACGGCACCCGCTCGGTCGCCGAGGCGATGGTCAACTTCGACGGCATCTCCTACGCCAAGGGCGCCTCCGCGCTGCGCCAGCTGGTCGCCTGGCTCGGCGACGACGCCTTCTTCGCCGGCCTGAACGCCTACTTCGCCGACCACCTCTACGGCAACGCCGAACTCCCGGACTTCCTGGCCGCGTTGAGCGCCAGCAGCGGCCGCGACGTGCCCGGCTGGGCGGACGCCTGGCTGCGCACCAGCGGCGTCGACACGCTGCGCGCCGAGGCCGAGCGCGCCGCCGACGGCACCCTGACCGCGCTCACCGTCGTCAACGAGGGCAGCCGGCCGCACCTGATCGAGGTCGGCGGCTACCGGGTCGAGGACGGCCGGGTCGTCCCGGCCGGCCGCGTCCCGGTCGAGCTCGGCCCGGGCCGCCGGGTCGCCGTCCCCGCCCTGGTCGAGGCCGGCGCGACCCTGGTCGTCCCCAACGACGGCGACCTGACCTGGGCCAAGATCCGCCTGGACGCGGACTCCTGGCGGGCCGTCGCGCAGTCGCTGTCGGCGATCGAGGACGACGTCACCCGCGCCGTCCTGTGGGAGCACGCCCGCGACCTGGTCCGGGACGCCGAACTCGACCCCGCGGCCTACCTCGACCTGATGGAACGCCACCTGCCCGCCGAGACCTCCGACAGCATCGTCGAGACCGTCCTCACCTTCGCCCGCACCCACGTGGCCGGCCGCTACCTGCCCCCCGCGCGCCGCGCCGAGGGCCTGGCCGCCGTCAGCCGCACCGCCCGCGCCCTGCTGGCCGGCGACGGCAGCCACGGCATCCGGCTGGCCGCGCTGCGGGCCGCCGTCGAGAGCAGCGGCGGTGACGACCAACTCGCCGAGCTGCAGGGATGGTTGACGGACGACGCGGCGCCCGGCGCGCTGCCCGTCGGACCGGAACTGCGCTGGGCCGGCCTGGCCCGGCTGGCCGCGCTCGGGCGGCTCGACGAGGACGCGATCGCCGCCGAGGCGGCCCGCGAACCGGGCAGCGAAGCGGAGTTCGGCGCCGCCCGGGCCCGGGCCGCCCGGCCCGGGGAGGACGCCAAGGCCGACGCCTGGGAGCTGCTGTTCACCCCCGACGGCGTCTCCAACCGGGTCCTGGAGGCCACCGCCCGCGGCTTCTGGGCCTCCGGCGACCCGGACCGGCAGCACGCCTACGCGCTGCGCTTCTTCGCGCGGATCACCGAGGTCGCCGACCGCACCGACGCGGTCGCCAAGCTGCTCGGCCAGGCGCTCTTCCCGTCCGCGCAGACCGCCCCCGAGGTGGTCGCCGCCGCCGAGGCCGTCCTCGCCGACCCCGCGCTGACGCCCACGCTGCGGCGCAACCTGGCCGACGCGACGGACGACCTGCGGCGCACCCGGGCGGTGCGGGCGGCGTTCTAGGGCGGAGCCCGCCCGTGCCCCGGCCGTCCGCCGACCGGGGCACGGACGGTGCTGGCCTAGAAGGTGCCGCGGGCGGCGAGGGCGCGGCTGGTGGGGAGGGCGAAGGCGGAGGCGGTCCAGGTCTCGGGGGCCGCCGGGGCGGCGCCGGGCTGGGCGGTGGCGCCGGTCATGGTGAAGGTGTAGCTGCCGGGGCGCAGCGGGAGGTCGGCGGGGGTGGTGAAGCGGTAGACCAGGGTGTCGCGTTCGAGGGCGACGGTGACGACCGCGCCGGGGAGGTCGGTGGCGGGGGTGCTGCCGGGCAGTGCGGCGGGGCGGTTGAGGCGGAACTCGACCTGGAGCGCCGTCATCGCCTCGTCGAGGTCGAGCCGCAGGGTGTGCCGGGTGCCGGTGGGGCCCAGGGCGTCCACCCGGGCGGTGCCGTGCAGGGTGCCGGGCAGCGCGGCGGGGGCGGACGGCGTGGGCTTGGCGGACGGCGAGGGCGAGGACGAGGCGGACGGGGCCGGGGCGAGCGGGGCCGGCCGGGTGGCCGAGGGCGACGGCGAGCCGGCGGGCGCGGGAGTGGACGAGGGCGAGGACGCGGCGGGCGACGGGGTGGCCGTGGCGGCGGCGTCCTCGGCGAGCCGCAGGGGCGGGGCGGAGGCGGTGGCCGCGGTCGGGCTGGCGGTGCCGGTGCCGGTGCCGGGACGGTCGCTCGGGCGGCCGGTGGGCGTGGCGGGGGCGCCGCCGGCCGTCGCGGGGGCGGCCTGCAGGGTGCTGCCCGGCGCGGGGGCGGGGCTCTCGGCGGGGGTGGCGTCCGGGCTGGGGACGGGCGGGCCGCCGACGGTGACGCCGATCCGGCGGCCGACCTGCTGCTGCTCGTTCAGCAGCCAGGTGGTGGCCAGGCTGATCCCGACCACCGTGGACATCGCCATCGCCGCACCGGAGAAGCGGATGGTGGGCAGCCGCAGCCGCCCGCCGAAGGGCCCGGGCCGGCCGTGCCGTCCCGACCGGCCCGCGGGAACGGGCCTGGAGTGCTCGCGGAGCGCCACCGGGCTCCCCTTCCTGACAGGTCCGCATGCGACACCGCACCCCGTGCGCGGCCCGGACGGGCCCGGGCGAACGGGGCGGGAGGGACGAGACTACCAGCGGTCTGACGGACCGCCAGATCCCGGGCGAAACCCGGCGGCCGAATCGAGTCCCTTGCCGGACCGGCGAGTTGGAGCGCGCCGGTGGTGCGAGGTGGCCTGAACAGGCCATCCGGAACACCCCCTGCAACCCCCTGCAACCGTTGCGAGCGGCCGTGCGCCGGAGCACGCTGGTGCCGTACCCAGCCGCTTCGGAGAGATCGTCATGCCGTGCGACCCGCTGCCCGCCCCTTCCGACCAGCCGGTCGCCGCCACCCCCATGGGCGGCGACCGGGACGGCGCCGCCGTGCCCCCCGCGGTGGTGGAGGAGGTGCTGCTGCTGCGGATCGCCCTGGACCAGGACCTGGTCGGTGAGGTGCGCACCCGGTTCCGGTACGCGGCCGCCGCGCCGCACGAGGTGCGGCTGACCTTCCACCTGGGGCGTCCCGACGAGGCGGACTGGGTCTTCTCCCGCGACCTGCTGCGCGACGGCCTGGAGGCGCTCAGCGGCCAGGGCGACGTCAAACTGTGGCCCGCGTCCTGCCCGTGCCACGGCGCGACCCTGCACCTGGCCCTGGAGTCGCCGCACGGCAGCGCCCTGCTGGAGGCGTCCCGGCCGCAGGTGCGAGCCTGGCTGGAACGCACCTACACCGTGGTGCCGGACGGCGGCGCGGCCGAACTGCTGCCCAGCGACGAGGAGTTGGCCGAACTGCTGGCCGGCGGCTGAGCAACGCCGGACCGCCCCGGCAGCCGCAGCGCACCCCCGGCCAGCGCGGCCCGCACCTCCCGGACGGCCGGGGCGGCCGAACCGGGCAGCAGGTCGTACGGGTCGTCCGGCCCGAGCACCGCGACCTCGGCCCGGGCCGCCAGCCGGTACGGGCGGGCCTCCAGCAGCGCGCCCAGGTGGCGGCGCAGCCGGGACAGCTCGGCCCGGACGGTGACGGTGCGGGCCGGGTCGGCGAACAGCGCCTCGGCGAGCCGGGCGGCGCTCAGGCCGTCCCGGTGCAGGGCCAGCAGCAGGAGCAGCTCGGCGTGCCGGGGGCTCGGCGAGTGCGACCAGGCGCCCGCGCTGCCGCGCACCCGCAGCTCGGGGCCGGCGGGGCGGCGCAGGTCCAGCTCGACGGCGGCGGCCCCGGCCTGCTCGGCGAGCGCGGCCGGGCGCGGGGCGGCCGGGCGCACCAGCCAGCCGTCGGCCAGCGGCTCCACCGCGCACTCGCCCAGCGTCGGCACCCAGTGCACCCCGCCGCTGCCCCAGTCGCCGGGCGGCGGGGCCAGCCGGGGCGGGCCGGGCACGCCGGTGGCGGCGGCCGTCCAGCCGGCCCCGTCCACCACCAGGGCCGGGCCGCCGAACCGGGCCAGCAGCGGCACCGCGACCGTCCGCAGCCGGTGCAGCGCCTCCAGGTGGCCGGCCCGCAGCTCGGTCTCGGCGAGCCGGGCGGCGGTCAGCGCGAGCTGCCGCAGGTAGGGGTGGTCGCCGGTGGCGGGACCGCTCAGGTCGATCACGCCGGCCAGCCGGCCGGTGCGCGGGTCGCGGACCGGGACGCCCACGCACGTCCAGCCGCGGTGGCTGCGCAGGTAGTGCTCGGCGGAGTGCACGGTGCTGGGGCGGGCGGTGCGGGCGGCCAGGCCGATCCCGTTGGTGCCGACCTCGTCCTCGGACCAGAGCGCGCCCGGCTCGAAGCCGATCGCGTCGGCGTCCCGGCGCAGCCGCCGGTCCGTCTCCAGCCACAGCACCCGGGCCTTCGGGTCGGCCACCGCGAGCACCACCGGGGCCGGCTCGCCCGGCCCGAACAGGGCCGAGCGCAGCACCGGCAGCACCTGCTCCAGGCCGGTGGCCCGGCGGGTCTCCTCCAGCTCCGCGGGACGCAGGTGGCGGGCCGGCCGGCCGCGCTCCGGGTCCAGCCCGAGACGGCGCAGCCGGGCCCAGGAGTCGCCTATCTCCGGGCGCTGCGGATGCTGCGGATGCTCGCAGGACTGCGGCGGGACGGTCCGGAGGGAGGCGCGGGCGGGTGTGCCGCCGCCGTCGGTCCGCTGCATGCCGTTCCCCCGTCTCGCCGTCCCGCAGCCAGCGTACGGGGGTTCGGCGGGGGTGTACCGGGTGGGCAAAAAGAGTCGTCGGGGGACGGGGGCCGGGGGAGACCGGGCGGTTCTCGGCAGTGGGGCGAAGAGGGGCGGGGCCCCGGGCGGAACGGTCAGCGGGCGGCGGGGTCGCCCTGGGCGGTTTCGACGGCCTGGTGGAAGTCGTGGCCGGCTTCGGCGGCGGCGGCGGTGGTGGCGGCGAGGCAGCCGGCCAGGGCGAGGGCGGCGAGGACGCGCAGGGCGGGGCGGGGGGTGGGCGGGGTGCGGTGGTCGGTGAGGAGGGCGCGGACG
>NZ_JOGH01000053.1:0-39559 GCF_000721345.1 Kitasatospora sp. NRRL B-11411
ACACGTCGGGGCCGGGCGAGGGACGCGTCGGGGGCGGGAGCCGGGAACACGTCGGGGCCGGGCGAGGGACGCGTCGGGGGCGGGAGCCGGGAACACGTCGGGGCCGGGCGAGGGACGCGTCGGGGCCGGGAGCCGGGAACACGTCGGGGGCGGGAGCCGGGAACACGTCGGGGCCGGGAGCCGGGAACACGTCGGGGGCGGGAGCCGGGAACACGTCGGGGCCGGGAGCGCACTCAGCCAGGCCGGGCCAGGGACGGGCGAGGGACGGGACGGGACGGGCGAGGGACGCCTCACGGGACGGGGCCTCTGCGGCCCTGAGGCCCGGAGGCTCGGAAGCCCGGAGGCCCCGGGCGGGGAACGCGTCGGGGGCGGGAGCGCGCCCGGCCTGGAGCGTGCTCGGCCGGGAGGACGGCCTCCGCGCTCACCGGCCGTCCGGCCCGTCCGCGTCCAGGGCCCGGGCCAGCAGGGTGAGGGTGTCCGGGAGGTCGCGGGGGGCCAGGGTGCCGGGCGGGCGGGTGGTGCGGTGCCAGCCGGGGCCGGCGGCGAGGACGGTGGGGCGGAGGCGGGCGCCGCGGGGGCCCCAGGGGGTGGTGGCGACGGCACGGGCGGGGACGGGGTCGGCGGTGGCGCGGGTCTGCGACCAGAGCAGGACGGCGGCGGGGCCGGTGCGGCGGACGGCGGCGGCGAGGGCCGCCGCGGGCAGTGCGGCGCCGAAGACCCGGAACGGCAGGCCGCGTTCGGCGAGCGCCGCGGCCACCGCCTCCACCGGCAGGGTGTGCTGCTCGCCGGGCATCGCGGCCAGCAGCACCGGCGGCCCGGCCGCGCCCGCCGGGGGCACCGCGACCCGGCGCAGCGCGCTGGAGACGTGCCAGGACAGCAGGTGCTCAACCTCGACGTCCTGCTCGCCGCCGTCGCGGGCCCAGCGGCGTCCGGCGGCGCGCAGCGCGGGCGCCATCAGGTCCGTCCAGGCGGTGACGGCGCCGAACCGTTCGATCCCGTCCCGCAGCAGCCGGGCCACCTCGGGTCCGTCCAGCCGCCGCGCGGCCCGGGCCAGCCCGCGCACCTCGGGAGGCACCGCGCCCGGCGGCGCCGCCCGTTCGACCGGCACCGCCCGCTCGCCCCGTTCGGCCTGCTCGGCCTGTTCGGCCTGTTCGACCTGCGCGGGGGCCAGCCGGGCGGCCTCGGCGGGTGGCACCCCGTGCGCGGTGAGGCGGCACATCGCCTCCAGCACGGCCACGTCGCGGGCGGTCCAGCGCCGGTGCCGGCCGGCCGGGCGCTCGGCCGGGCCGATCCCGTAGCGGCGCTCCCAGGAGCGGACGGTGGTCGGCGAGACCCCGAGCCGCCGGGCGACCGCCCCGGTGCTGGCGCCCGCCTCGGGCGGCAGTTCTGACATCCCGTCAGCCTAGGCCCTGCCCGGGGGCGGGGCCCCGTAGCGCAGATCTCTCAATCATTGAGATATTCTCGCGGCCATGTCGACTCCCGCACCGCCCTCCCCCGCACCGCGCCCGCCCGCGGCCCGCCGCCTGCGGTTCCTGCTCCCGCTCGTCCTCCTGCTGGTCTGGCTGGTGCTCGGCGGCGCGCTCGGGCCGTTCGCCGGGCGGCTGGGCGAGGTGTCGACCAACGACGGGGCCGCGTTCCTGCCGCGCAGCGCCGAGTCGACCCGGGTCGCCCGGCTGGAGAAGGACTTCCGCACCGAATCGACGCTGCCGGTGGTGCTGGTCTGGGAGGCGGAGTCCGGGCAGGTGGACGACGCGCTGCGGGCCGGGGCGGGCCAGGCGCTGGCCGCGGCCGCGCAGGTGCCCGGCGGCACCGGGCAGGTCTCGCCGCTGCTGCCGTCCGAGGACGGGCGGGCGCTGGAGGCGGTCGTGCAGCTGCGCGCCGACCTCGGGCCGGACACCAAGGAGGCGGTCGCGGCCATCCGCGACGAGGCCGGGAAGGTCCCGGGCGCCACCGCCGGGGTGGCCGGGCCCGCGGCGGTGCTGGCCGACCTGTCGGGGGCGTTCGCCGGCATCGACGGCCTGCTGCTCGGGGTGGCGCTCGGCGTGGTGCTGCTGATCCTGCTGCTGGTGTACCGGGCGGTGCTGCTGCCGCTGCTGGTGATCCTCGGCGCGGTGTTCGCCCTCGCCGCGGCCTGCGCGATCGTGTACGCGCTGGCGCAGCACGGCGTGGTCCGGGTGGACGGGCAGGTGCAGGGGCTGCTGTCGATCCTGGTGATCGGCGCGGCCACCGACTACGGGCTGCTGCTGTCCGCCCGGTTCCGCGAGGAGCTCGCCGCCGGGCAGGACCGGTTCGCCGCCGCCCGCACCGCGCTGCGCCGCTCGGTGGAGCCGGTCGCCGCCTCGGGCCTCACCGTGGGCCTGGGCCTGCTGGTGCTGCTGCTCTCCGACCTGACGAACAACCGGGCGCTCGGCCCGGTCGGCGCGATCGGCATCGCCTGCGCGGTGCTGTCCGCGCTGACCTTCCTCCCGGCGGCGCTCGCGCTGTGCGGCCGGGCCGCGTTCTGGCCGGCCCGGCCCGGCACCGGCGGCGGCTCGAACCGGCTCTGGCAGCGGGTCGCCGACCTGGTGGGCCGCCGTCCGCGCGCGCTGTGGGTGGGCTCGGTCGCGGTGCTGGCGGCGCTCGCGGCCTGCTCCCCGCTGCTGGACGCCCGGGGCGTGCCGCAGTCCGAGCTGTTCACCACCGCCCAGCCCTCGGTCGCCGCCCAGCGCCTGCTCTCCGCGCACTTCCCGGGCGGCTCCGGCAACCCGGCGGTGATCGTCGCCGACGCCGCGCACGCGGACGCCGTGGCGGCCGCCGCCGCGCGGGTGCCCGGCGTCGCCGCGGTCCGCCCGTACACCGGCGGCGCGCCCACCGCCCCACCGGTGGTCGCCGACGGCCGGGTCCGGCTCGACGCGACGCTCGCCGACCCCGCCGACAGCGACGCCGCCCTCGCCGCCGTCGGCCGGCTGCGCACCGCCGTGCACGCCGTGGACGGGGCCGACGCCCTGGTCGGCGGCTACTCGGCGCAGCAGGCCGACACCCGGGCCACCGCCCGGGACGACCGGACGCTGATCATGCCGGTGGTGCTGCTGTGCATCCTGGCGGTGCTGATGCTGCTGCTGCGCTCGGTGCTGGCGCCGCTGCTGCTGGCGGCGACGGTCGCGCTCTCCTACCTGGCCACGCTGGGCGTCTCGGCGCTGGTCTTCCCGCACGTGTTCGGCTTCTCGGCGACCGACCCGTCCGTCCCGCTGTACGGGTTCGTGTTCCTGGTCGCGCTGGGCGTGGACTACAACATCTTCCTGATGACCCGGGTCCGCGAGGAGACCGCCGCCCTCGGCACCCGGGCGGGCGTGCTGCGCGGCCTCACCGCGACCGGCGGCGTCATCACCTCCGCGGGCGCGGTCCTCGCCGCGACCTTCGCGGCGCTGGGCGTCATCCCGCTGGCCTTCCTCGCCCAGATCGCCTTCATCGTGGCCTTCGGCGTCCTGCTCGACACCCTGCTGGTCCGCTCGCTGCTCGTCCCGGCCCTGGTGCACGACCTGGGCGGTCGGGTCTGGTGGCCGGCCCGCGCGGCGGACTGACGCCACGTCAGCCGAGCTCGGTGCGCAGCCGCCGCAGCCCGTCCCGGACCCGGCTCTTCACCGTCCCCAGCGGCGCACCCAGCAGCGCGGCGATCCGCGTCTGGGTGCAGCCGCCCCAGTAGGCGAGGGCGAGGGCCTCGCGCTGGGCGGGGGCGAGGGCGGCCAGGGCGGTGCGGACGGCCCGGTCCTCGATCCGGCGTTCGGCCTCGGCGGCGACGCTGTCGTACGCCGGGCGGTACTCGCGCAGGGCGGCCGCCCGCTCCCGCTCGGCGCCGGCCCGGGCGGCGCGGACCCGGTCGACGGCGCGGTGGTGGGCGGCGGTCAGCGCCCAGGCGTGCACGCTGCCGCGCTCGGGGCGGTAGCGCCCGGCGGTGCGCCACAGCTCCAGGAACACCTCCTGGACGACCTCCTCGCTCTGCGCCCGGTCCCGCAGCACCCGCCGCACCACCGCCCCCACCGGGCCCAGCAGCTGCCGGTACAGCACCTCGAAGGCCCCCGGTTCCCCCCGGGCCACCCGGGCCACCAGCTCACCGCCGCACGTCTCGACCGTCACCCCGCCAAGGTCGTCCGCCCCGCCCCCGGACGCCACCCGCAGCGTTCGTGCAACGTTTCAGCCGACGGCCGCGGCCGGATCCGTCCCGTCCGCGCCCGGAACCCACCGCGCCGTGCGGGCGGCGTGCCGGGCGGGCCGCCAACTACCATGCGTGAGGAAAGAGTTGCCGTCGGTTGCACTGGAAGGGACCCGCATGCGCGCCACCATCCGCCGGGCCGTGATCCCCGCTGCCGGGCTCGGTTCCCGGCTCCTCCCGCTCACCAAGGCCACCCCGAAGGAGATGCTGCCGGTCGGCGACCGGCCGGTGATCGAGCACACCGTCCGCGAGCTGATCGACTCCGGGATCACCGACATCACGGTCGTCGTCTCCGGCGACAAGTCGCTGATCCAGGAGCACTTCCGGCCCAATCCGACGCTGGTCGCCCAGCTGCGCGCCGCCGGGAAGTCCGGCTACGCCGACGCGGTGGAGGAGGTCGGCGAGCTGTCCCGCCGCGGCCACCTCACCTACCTGTACCAGCACGGCCCGTACGGCAACGGCACCCCGGTGCTGAACGCCGCCCGGAACTTCGGCGACGAGCCGTTCCTGGTGCTGTGGCCCGACGACGTGTTCGTCGCGGCGGTGCCGCGCGCCCGGCAGCTGGTCGCCGCGTACGAGCGGACCAACGCCCCGGTGCTGGCGCTGATGCCGATGGGCCCGGAGGACTCCCGGCGGTACGGCGTGCCCGTGGTGAAGGAGGACCTCGGCGACGGGTCGCTGCGGATCACCGGCCTGGTGGAGAAGCCGGAGCCCGCCGACGCGCCCTCGCAGTACGCCGCGATCGGCGGATACGTGCTGACGCCCGGCGTGGTGGACGAGCTGCGCGAGCAGTACCGCCGCCACCAGGAGGACCCGGTCGGCGAGCTGTACCTGACCGACGCGCTCAACGCGTACGCCGCCCGGCGCGCCGTGTACGGCCAGGTCATCGAGGGCCGCTGGTACGACACCGGCAACCCCGGGGCGTACCTGATCGCGCAGTTCGCCCACGCCCTGGCGCACCCCGAGTACGGGCCCGCCCTCCGGCGGCTGGCCGGGGAGCGCGGCGGGGCCGACTCCCTTGGCGCTACCGGGCGTTGAGTACCGCGATGCCGCAGTCGCCCGCTTCGAAGCCGGCCAGCAGGGCGTCCAGCGAGGCGGCCGGGCCGGTGTGGTCGATGAGCAGGACGGCCTGGAGTTCGCCGTCCTGCTCGGCGGGGGCGAAGTCGGTGGCGAGCTCGCGGCGCAGCAGCGGGACCCACTCGTCGTCGCCGGGGAACTCGGCCAGCAGGGCCGGCTGTTCGGCGAAGCAGCGGGTGAGGACGGCGCGGGCGGTGACCAGGGTGACGGCGAGGCGGTCGCCGGTGCGGGCGTAGCGGGCGGCGAGGTCGTCCGGGAGGAGGTAGCAGACGCCCTCCTCGCCCTCGTGGCCGTAGCCGAGCAGCCCGTTGACGGCCCGTTCGCCGGGGTCGGCGGAGGCGGTGTCGACGGAGAGCAGCACGCCGACGTCCTCCGCTCCGAACGGCGGGACGGCGGTGATCCAGATACCCGGGGAGGCGGTCATGGCGCCCAGCCAAGCACGCCCCGCCGACAGCGCCCGCCGACAGCACCCGCCGTCGGCGCCCGGACGCGCCCGGGGCCGGGTACGGGGCCGGGGCCGGGGCCGGGCACGGGGCCGGGTACGGGCGGGATGGTGGTGCTGCGCCGAGGGCCCGTCAGCGGGCCTAGTCCCTGGTCCGGTTCCAGAAGTGGTGGGTGAGGCCGCTCGCCGAGGTCGCCGACTCGACGGTGAAGCGGTCCTGGACCTCGGCGAGCCCGTCCCACATCGACACCCCGGCGCCCAGGGTGACGGGCACGGTGACCAGGTGCATGAAGTCGACGAGGTCGGCCGCCAGGAACTGCCGGACCGTGGAGGGGCCGCCGCCGATGCGGACGTCCAGGCCGCCGGCGAGCTCCCGGGCGCGTGCGAGGGCTTCTTCGGGCGTGGCGTCGAGGAAGTGGAAGCTCGTGCCGTTGTCGAAGGAGACCGGGTCGCGCCGGTGATGGGTGAGCACCACCACGGGCGTGCGGAAGGGGGGCTCGTCGCCCCACCAGCCCCGCCAGTCGTCGTCGGTCCACTCGCCGGTCTGCGGACCGAACTTGCCCCGGCCCATGATCTCGGCCCCGATCCCCTGGCCCCAGGTGCTCGTGAGTGCGTGATCGAGGGTGATCGGCGCGTCCACGGCGTCCACCCCGTGGATGAACCGCCCGTCGAAGTACCCGAACAGCCTCTCGGCGCCCCCGATCGGCGCGTCGAGAGTGATCGTCTCGCCTGCGCTGTAGCCGTCCAGGGAGATGTGGAAGTTGTGCACGCGGACTTTGGCCATGCGGTCCACCTTCGGCAAGTGCTCGCGGTCTCCAAGCGGTCGCAACGAGCCTACGACCCGGGGCTGTCAACCGCGGGCACGGTCTCTCCCGACACGTGTCGGCGGGGTGTGCCGGCACGTACCGTCCCGGGACGACGCACCGGTGGGCCCCGCGGTCGAAGACGGGTGACCTGCCGCCGCAGCTGCCGCGCCGCACCGGCGAACGGGAGTTCCGAACGAGGCCGCCTACTGGGCCGGGCCGCCGCCCGTCCAGCTGTGGTTGGCGGAGCGGTGGTGGCGGGAGACCGCCGCGGCGCGGTCGGCCTCGGCGCGGTGGGCCTCGGCGTGGTCGTACGCCCGGCGCTCGGACCGGAACGGGCGGGTGACCGCGCGGGCGGCCGAGGCGGCGAGTGCGAGCAGGCGCGGCATGGTGGGACCCCCGTCCGTCTCCGAGCCCGGGAAGGCCCGGATGACGTCAGGTTACCCGGCAAAGGGTTCGTCAAGCCTCAAGGCGGGCTCAGGAGTTGGCGTCGGGACGGGGTTCAGGAGTCGGCGGCGGTGTACCAGTGCGCGCGGACGGCGTCGGTGGGCCGCGGTTCGCCCAGGTCGGGGCCGCCCCAGCGGGCGAGCGCCTCGACGACGGGGCGCAGGTCGGCGCCGCGGGGGGTGAGTTCGTAGACGGTGGCGTTGGCGGGGCGCTCCAGGCGGCGGCGCTCGACCAGGCCCTCGCCCTCCAGCTGCTTGAGCCGGGTGGCGAGGATGTCGGTGGAGACGCCGGGCAGGTCGGCGTGCAGGTCGGTGTAGCGGCGCGGTCCGCCGAGGAGTTCACGGACGATCAGGAGGCTCCAGCGCTCCCCGACCGCGTCCAGGGCGCGGGCGACGGCGCAGTACTGGTCGTAGCTTCGGCGTGGCATGCCGTCAGCATAGCCAATAGGTTGGACTTTCCAAGTGCTCACTTGGTAGAACGAAGCAAGCCGGCCGCAGGGGCTCGGTGACGGGTCGGGAGGCCGCTGATGGAGTTTCGCCAGTCCAGCAAGCTGAAGGACGTGTGCTACGAGATCCGGGGCCCGGTCGTCGACACCGCCAACGCGCTGGAGGAGGCCGGCCACAGCGTGCTGCGCCTGAACACCGGCAACCCGGCCCCGTTCGGCTTCGAGGCCCCGGAGGAGATCCTCCAGGACATCATCCGCAACCTGCCCAACGCGCACGGCTACTCCGACGCCCGCGGCATCCTCCCCGCCCGCCGCGCCGTCGTGCAGTACTACCAGCAGCGCGGCGTCCCGGGCGTCGGCGTGGACGACGTCTACCTGGGCAACGGCGCCTCCGAGCTGATCCAGATGGCCGTCCAGGCGCTGGTGGACGACGGCGACGAGGTGCTCGTCCCGGCGCCGGACTTCCCGCTGTGGACGGCCGTGGTCCGGTTCGCCGGCGGCAAGGCGGTGCACTACCTGTGCGACGAGGAGTCCGACTGGTACCCGGACCTGGACGACATCGCCGCCAAGATCACCCACCGCACCAAGGCCATCGTGGTGATCAACCCGAACAACCCGACCGGCGCGGTCTACCCGAAGGAACTGCTGGAGGGCATCCTCGACCTGGCCCGCCGCCACCACCTGCTGGTCTTCGCCGACGAGATCTACGACAAGATCCTCTACGACGGCGCCGAGCACCACTGCCTGGCCGCCCTCGCCGACGACGTGGTCACCCTCACCTTCAACGGTCTGTCCAAGGCGTACCGGGTGGCCGGCTTCCGCAGCGGCTGGCTGGTGGTCTCCGGCCCCAAGGAGCACGCCAAGGACTACCTGGAGGGCCTCACCATGCTGGCCGCGATGCGGCTGTGCCCCAACGTGCCCGCCCAGTACGCCGTGCAGGCCGCGCTCGGCGGCCGGCAGTCCATCAACGACCTGGTGCTGCCCAACGGCCGGCTCACCGAACAGCGCGACGTCACCTGGCGCGCCCTGAACGAGATCCCCGGCGTCTCCTGCGTCAAGCCCAAGGGCGCCCTGTACGCCTTCGCCAAGCTCGACCCCGCCGTGCACCGGATCGTCGACGACGAGCGCTTCGTCCTCGACCTGCTGCTCCGCGAGAAGATCCACATCGTCCAGGGCACCGGCTTCAACTGGCCCCGCCCCGACCACTTCCGCTTCGTCACCCTCCCGCGCGCCGACGAACTGGAGACCGCGATCAACCGGATCGGCCGCTTCCTGGCCACCTACCGCCAGTAGCGCGAGGCCCGGACGGCTCAGCGGTCACCCGAGAACGGCTGGAACGAGGCCCAGGGCGGGGTCGGCCGGGGCGACTCACCCGGCTCGGCGGCGGGCGAGTCGCTCCCCCGCCCGCCGAACGTCGGGCTCTCGTGATCAGCGCCCCACACGCCCACGGCCAGCAGACTGCACAGACCGAGCACCGCCCACGCCAACTGGACCTTCTCCCACCTGATCTGCCGCGTCACTCGTTGCCCTGTCACGGTCTTCCCCTCGGAACCGGTCGAACCCAGCACGTGTCCCGCCTCGCGCGCCGGCTCGGCGGCCTCAGCGCCCGCCGAACGGCCGGAACGGGGACGGGGACGGCCGGGGCGGGCGGGTCGGCTGTCCCGGCTCGGCCGGGAGCGGGGGCGCGTTCCAGCCGTCCAGGTCGGCCATCAGCTTCTCGGCCAGCGCGGGCAGCAGGTTGCTGTCCGCGAAACCGCCGTCCTCCCGCCACAGGGAGACTTCGAGGGAGCCGCCGCTGCCGTCCGCGTTCCGGGCGACCACCAGGTGGTACGCCGTGCCGGGGTCGCCCTGGGGCGCGGCGGCCCGGCCGGAACCCGAGCCCGAGCCCGGACCCGAGCCGCCGGTCCCGAGGTTGATGGTCATCCAGTGCAGCTGCTCCGCGTAGGCGACCGCGGGCCGCCCGGCCACCGGCGCCACCTCGCGGGCGCTCACCCGGGCACTGTCCAGCAGCAGGTCGTACGGGACGGTGCGGCTCTCGGACACCGCGGCCTTCACCTTGCCGACCTGCACCTGCGCCGCCCCGGTCTCCCACGGCGAGTAGGAGCCGACCCCGGCGGACACCACGCGCTCGCCCGGAGCGCCGACCAGCTCCGCCAGGCCGGGGCGGTTCAGCGCGGCGCACATCGCCGGGTAGCCGGCCGGCTCGCCCTCCTGGATCGGGCGGCACACGGCGGGCCCGCCGTCCTCGGCCCGCGCCCCGTCCGCCCGTCCGCCCGAGTCCTGCACCGAGTGCCAGAACAGCCCGCCCGCCAGGACGAACACCCCCACCACCGCGCGCACCGCGATCGTCCGGCCGACCCCCGCCACGTAGTCCCGCATGATCCTCCCCATCTGAAGCCCGGCGAATGTAGCACTTCCGTTCGAACCCGCACCGGGCTTTCCCACCTGGGAGGCCGGCGCCGCGGACTCCCCCTCGACGGCCGGCTCCCCGGGGTGCCGGGCCGGTCCGGGCACGGGCCGTCAAGTCGCTTGCGCCACTGGGGACTCCGGAGGCGCTGGGGCCGGTCGCGGGAGGGCGGGCGGACCAGGGGCGGCACCTCCGGGCCCGTGGCGAGGGGGTGCTGCGCGGCGTTCCGATTGCCGATCGGTAACGAAGCCATCACTCGAAGTCCACCGGTCGCACACACTCGGAAGGATGGCGTCCCGTCCCGAGCCGTCCCTCCGAGATGAGTCCCCTTGTCCCTCTCCCTCCGCCTGCGCCGGGCCTCGGCGGCCGGCGCGCTGCTGGCCGCCGCGCTGTTCGCCACCGCCTGCGAGCCGACCGACCAGGTCGCGCCCGCGTCCGTCGCACCGTCGCACAGCAGCAGCGCCCCCGCGCCGAGCCCCTCCCCCACGCCGACCCCGACTCCGACGCTGACACCGGAGCCCGCGCAGACGCCCGAAGCGACGCCGGAGCCGACCGCCGCGGCGACCACCCAGGCGCCGAAGACCGCCACCACCAAGCCCGCCGCCACCACACCCACCGCGGCGCGCACCACCAGCAAGCCGCCCGCCGAGCCGACGCACACCCAGCAGGCGGCGGGCTGCCACCCGCTGTCCAACGCGGGCAACTGCTACAAGGCGGGCCAGTACTGCCGGGCCTCCGACCACGGCGTCTCGGGCACCGACGCCTCCGGCCGGACCATCGTCTGCGTGGACAAGAACGGCTGGCGCTGGATCGCCTCCTGAGGCTCCCTACCGGCGCGGCCCGTACATGATCACGCCGACGCCGGCCAGGCAGACCAGCGCGCCGAGCACGTCCCAGCGGGTGGGGCGGAACCCGTCCAGGAGGACGCCCCACAGCAGCGACCCGGCCACGAACACGCCGCCGTACGCGGCCAGCACCCGGCCGAAGTTCGCGTCCGGCTGGAGGGCCGCGGTGAAGCCGTACAGGCCCAGCGCGACCACGCCGAGCCCGGCCAGCCACCACGGGCGGGACTCGCGGACGGACTGCCAGACCAGCCAGCAGCCGCCGATCTCCAGGACGGCGGCCAGCGCGAACAGCAGGATCGAACGGGCGGTGCTCACCGCCCCACCCTAGACGGCGCCCACTCTGGACGGTGCCCGCCCTCGACGGCGCCCGCCCCGGACCTGACAGCACCTGGTCCGGGGCGGGCGCCGACCCGGCGTCAGTGGCCGTGCTCGCTGCGGCCCGCGCGGCGGACGATCGAGTAGTGGTCGATCTGGGTGCCGTTCTCGGCCAGCGCGGTCACCTTCATGGTGGTGTTCGCGCCGCGGTGCGCCGGGGTGACGTCCACCTTGATGAAGGAGTAGCCGGTGTAGCGGACCCGCGACCACTGGACGGTCTCGGGGACCTTCACGGCGCCCTTCTCGAAGTGGAAGGTGACCACCTCGTCCTGGTGGTTCTCGTGGCCCTCGTAGGTGTCGGGGGCGTCGAAGTAGTACAGGCTGCGGCCGGCCGCGCCCGCGGTCACGTAGACCACGCCGTCCTTGACCGGGTCGACCGTCGCGCCGCTCGGCACCGCCTTGCTGACCTTGTTGCCGAGGATCGCGTCGGTGCGCTCGTACACGTGGTTGTGGCCGTTGACGACCAGGTCCACCCGGTACTTCTCGAACAGCGGCACCCAGGCCTCCCGGACACCGCCCTCGGACGCGTGCTGGTGGGTGGTGGAGAAGGCGCAGTGGTGGAAGAAGACCACCACGAAGTCGATCGACTCGTCGGCCCGCAGCTCGCGCAGGGTGCGCTCCAGCCACTGGGTCTGCCGACCGTTGGTGAGGCCGAAGTTGACCGGGATCTCGTACGAGACGTCGTTGGCGTCCAGCGAGATCACGCCGACGTTGCCGTAGGTGAAGGAGTAGACGCCGGGGGCCTTGCGCGGGTCCGGGCCGTTGCCCGGCAGGGTGAAGCGGGAGTCGTCGCCGCCGTACCCGTTGTGCGAGTACCAGGCCTCCATGTCGTGGTTGCCGTAGGAGACCATCCACGGGATCTCGGCGGAGACCGGCTCGGTCTGCGCCAGGAAGGCGTCCCAGGTCAGCGCGTTGAACGCGGACTTGTCGCTGTCCAGGCCCTGGCCCATCGGGTCGGCGTAGCAGATGTCGCCGGCGTGCAGGTGGAACACCGGGTCCTGCGCCAGGATCACGTTGTCGTTGCCGGCCGCGTGGGTCGAGACGCCCTGGTCGCCGAAGGCGGTGAAGGTGAACGGCTCGAACGGGCGGTTGTGCCGGCCGTGCCGGGACGGCGCGGTGGTGAAGGTCTTCAGGGTCGAGACGGCCTGCTGCGAGGCCGGGTCGAAGCCCTCGTGGCCGACGCCGTAGTAGTAGGTGGTGCCCGGCTGCAGGTGGTCCAGCGACACGTGCAGGTAGTACTGGTCGACCGGGGTGGCGCCGTCGACCAGCGCCGGGGTGTGCAGCGCGCGCACCTCGGCCTCGATCTTGCCGCTCAGGTCCCAGGGGTGGCGGCCGAAGCGCAGGAACGGCTTCTTCACCGCGGCCGGCACCTGCCAGGACACCCGCATCTGGGTGCCGGCGTCGGCGCCGAACTGCAGGTGGCGGCCGATCGGCGCGACCAGCGAACCGGTCACCCCGTCGGTGGCGGACTTCACGGGCTGGTCGGCGAACGCCGTGCCGGAACCCATCGCCCCGCCGACGGCCAGCGCGCCGACCGTGACCGCGCTGGAGCGCAGCAGGGTGCGGCGGGACAGCTTGCTGCGCAGGTACTCGTGCTGCTCCGCCATGCTCATGCGGGCGGCGAGCTGGGCGGGCACGCCCATGTTGGGGATATCCATGCGCGGGAGACTGTCAGCGGCCGGTGGCCGCCGCCCGGATGGTCGGTGAACGACCGTCATCGTGTCGGTCTGGCTCAGCACATGATCAGACCATGGGATGGTAAAACCGCCCCCGCGACCGGCCCCACCTGCCCTAACGCACCTTCCTCCTGCCCTCCGTCCCGTCCCGCTACAACCGCTCCCCCGGCACCGCCAGGTACGCCTCCCGCAGCCGCGCCACCCCCGCCGTGTCGAACACCCGCCCGTCCACCGCCGCCACCGGCCGCACCCCGACCGCCGCGTTGGTGGCGAACACCGCCTCCACCCCCGCCAGTTCCGGCCCCACCCGCTCCTCCGCTCCCCCGCACACCCCGCGCAGCAGCGCCATCGCCGTCCCCGCCAGGTACGCCCCGCGCGGCCACACCACCCCGTCCCCGCGCAGGAACCCGACGTTCCACGTCCCGCCCTCGGTCACCCCGCCGTCCCGGTCCACGAACAGCGCGTCGTCGAACCCCGCCTGCTGCGCCAACCGCCGCTGCCGCAGCGCCCCGAACAGCGCCACGCTCTTCACCTCCGGCAGCTCCCGCTCGAACCGCACCGTCCGCACCCGGATCGGCCCCGGCACCCCGCTGCCCACCGGACGCGCCGTCACCAGCACCCTCGGCTCCGCCTTCCCCCCGATGCTCCCCAGGTCGATCGCCGGATCGAACAGCGTCACCCGCACCGCCACCACCCCCGCCCCCGGCACCGCCCGCCGGGCGAACTCCCGCACCCGCTCCCGGTCCGGCACCACCCCGAACAGCGCCGCGCAGTCCCGCTCCAGCCGCTCCAGGTGCAACCCCAGCCCCCGCACCCGCCCGTCCTCCACCACCATCGTGGTGAAGTGCCCGTAGTTCGTCAGCGCCAACACCTGCAACTGCCCCGCCGACACCGGCCGCCCGTCCAACTCCGCCACCGCGACTCCTCCGCTCACGCCCCCATTCTCGACGATCACCCGGGCCGCGCGGTTCGACGGGTCGGGCCGGATGCGGCATCCTCACTGCCATGCACCCGACTTCGTCCGACTACCTGTGGTTCCACCGGGACTTCCCTGCGCTGGCCGTCTCCTACTGCCTCACTCTGGTGAAGGACCTGTCCCCGGAGGAACTGTTCCGGCGCCTCGGCGGCAGCGCCGGAACGGACGCGGTCGGAGTCGACGCCCTGGTCGAGCAGGCGGCGACCGCCCGGCGCACCGGCCCGGACGGCCTGCGGTTCGCCGGCATCGCCGACCTCGGGTCGTGGGCGCTGATGGTCGAGCCCGACGGGTCTCTGGGCGTCCTCGAAGAAGCCGCGGAGCCGGGTTCGTCCGGAACCGAGTGGGTGGCGCACCACCGCAGCGAGGGCGACGTCGACACGTTCCTCGCCTACGTGGACTCCGCTCCCCTCGTGCTGCTGGATCCGGCCGCTTCAGGGAACCGGCTGGGCCGCAGCCCGCAGGAGATCACCGCCGCACTGCGACACATGGGCTTCGACCTCGACAGCCCGACACCCGCCGCCACCCCCCGCACGGCGAGCGCGGCGTTCGCCCTCGCGGAGGTACTCACCGGCGTCCGGCTGACCCCCGCGCTGCTCCGCGGACTGTCCTTCCGGTGCGGAGCCCTGCCCGCGCCCCGAATGGGACGGTAAGGGCACCCGCCACCCGGCCCGCCCCCGCGCCGTCGCGCCGTGGTCGAAGCCCCGGGTGGCCTTCGCGGCGGGGAACCCGCTCCGCAGCCACCGGAGCGTGCCCCCCGGCGTCCCGTCAGATCAGCCCGTCCCGGATCTGCTCGATCACCAGGCTCCACCAGTGGTCCGGGCCCTCCAAGGCGGCCCCGTCCACCGACGCCAGCCCCCGGGCCAGCGCGTCCACCTCGTCCTCGTCCGGCGGCTCCGGCTCGCCTCCGGCCTCCATCACCGCGACCCAGCGGCCGAACAGGTCCAGGCACGCGGTGAACCGGTCGAACCCCGAGTTGACGAACCGGCGCTCCACCACTCCCGGCATCGCCGAGACCACCGCGCCGGACCCGTCCTCCACCCACAGGTTCGTCCCGTAGTCGTCACCGACCCAGCGCGCGCCCTCCCGCTCCCGCCCGGCCCCGCCGATCGGCGCGACCGCCCCCACCAGCCCGAACCCCTCGGCGGCCTCCACCGCCAAGTGCACGTCCAACACCTCGACCGCCCGCCCGATCCCGCCCACCGCGCCCCTCCGTCCGCTCCGGCGCCTCGCGCGCCGCACCCGTTGTACCCGACGCACCCGACACCAGGCCGCGCCGCTCATCCGCCGTCGACCGCCGAAACCCGGTGCGCCCCGGGGGCCGGGACGGTTAGGTTCGTGGGCATGACGACCTTCGAAACGCAGCGCCGCCCCGTGCCCCTCGCCGACGGCGGTGAACTCGACATCGCACTCGCCTTCCTGGCCTTCGCCCGGGAGTGCGTGGTGAAGAAGACCGAGGGGCTGGCGGAGGAGCAGCTGCGCCGCGTCCTGGTGCCGACCGGGACGAACCTGCTGGGGCTGGTGCAGCACCTGACGGCGTCCGAGCGGTACTGGTTCGGCTACCACCTGGCGGGCCTGGCCGAGTACGAGGACGTCGACTTCGGCATGGCCGTCCCGGCGGACGTCCCGGCCGAGCGGGTGCTGGCCGACTACCGGCGGGCCTGCGCGGACAGCGACGCCGCCATCCGCGCCGCCGGCGGCCCGGACGCTCCGACCGCGGCCCCGGTGGTGCGCGGCGAACCCCGTTCGCTGCGCTGGGTGCTGGCGCACATGACCGGTGAGACGGCCCGGCACGCGGGCCACGCCGACATCCTGCGCGAGCAGCTCGACGGCACCACCGGGCGGTGACGAGCCCGGCCGGGCGGCCCGGCTACGCGGTGGCGGCGGCCGCGGCCCGGCCGGCCGCCCGGCCGGAGAAGAGGCAGCCGCCGAGGAAGGTGCCCTCCAGGGAGCGGTAGCCGTGGACGCCGCCGCCGCCGAAGCCGGCCGCCTCGCCGGCCGCGTAGAGGCCGTCCAGGACGGTGCCGTCGGCGCGCAGGACGCGGGAGTCGAGGTCGGTCTGCAGGCCGCCGAGGGACTTGCGGGTGAGGATGTTGAGCCGGACGGCGATCAGCGGGCCGGCCTTGGGGTCGAGCAGCCGGTGCGGGCTCGCGGTGCGGATCAGCTTGTCGCCGAGGTAGCGGCGGGCGCCGTGGATGGCGGTGACCTGGAGGTCCTTGCTGAACGGGTTGGCGATCTCGCGGTCGCGGGCCTCGATCTCGCGGCGCAGGTCGGCGCCGTCGATGGCGGGCGCGTCGCCCTGCCGCTCGTTCATGCCGCGGACGAGTTCCTCCAGCGTGTCGGCGACCACGAAGTCGGGCCCGTGCTGCTTGAACGCCTCGACCGGGCCGGTGGCGCCGGGCAGGGCGCGGCCGAGCACCTGGCGGATCGAGCGGCCGGTGAGGTCGGGGTTCTGTTCGGAGCCGGAGAGGGCGAACTCCTTCTCGATGATCTTCTGGGTGAGCACGAACCAGGTGTGCTGGTGGCCGGTGCGCATGATGTGTTCGAGGGTGCCGAGGGTGTCGAAGCCGGGGAACAGCGGGACGGGCAGCCGCTTGCCGGTGGCGTCGAGCCAGAGCGAGGACGGGCCGGGCAGGATCCGGATGCCGTGCCTGGCCCAGATCGGGTTCCAGTTCTCGATGCCCTCGGTGTAGTGCCACATCCGGTCGCCGTTGACCAGGTGGCCGCCGGCCTCGCCTGCGACGTCCAGCATCAGGCCGTCGACGTGCGCGGGGACGCCGGAGAGCAGCTTGGCGGGCGGGGTGCCGAGCCGCTCGGGCCAGGCGGCGCGGACCTTGTCGTGGTTGCCGCCGATGCCGCCGGAGGCCACGACCACGGCCTGGGCGCGCAGTTCGAAGTGCCCGGTGACCTCGCGGGAGCTGGCCTCGCCGCGCTGCACGGCGGACGGGGCGAGCACCTCGCCGGTGACGGTGTCGAGCGTCCCGGCGCTGGCGGCGAGGCCGGTGACCCGGTGCCGGGGGCGCAGTTCGACCAGTCCGGCCCTGACGGCCTCGCGGACCCGGCGGGCGAAGGGTTCGACGAGGCCGGGGCCGGTGCCCCAGGTGATGTGGAAGCGCGGCACGGAGTTGCCGGGGCCGGAGGCGAGCAGTCCGCCGCGCTCGGCCCAGCCGACCACCGGGAACAGCCGGACGCCCTGGGCGTGCAGCCAGGCGCGCTTCTCGCCGGCCGCGAAGTCGACGTACGCCTCGGCCCAGCGGCGCGCCCAGGCGTCCTCCTCGCGGTCGAACCCGGCGGTGCCGAGCCAGTCCTGCCAGGCGAGGTCGCGGGAGTCCTTGATCCGCATCCGGCGCTGCTCGGGCGAGTCGACCAGGAACAGGCCGCCGAACGACCAGTGCGCCTGTCCGCCGAGCGAGCCAGCGGGCTCCTGGTCGAGCAGCAGCACCTTCCGTCCGGCGTCGGCGAGTTCGGCGGTGGCGGCCAGGCCGGCGAGGCCCGCTCCGATCACGATGACGTCGGCGTCGTGGGCCATGCGGGGCCGTCCTTCCAGACCTGGCTCGGGGGTGCCATGATCCTCCGGCCTGCGCGCCCCGCGGTCAACCCGCCGGTAACTTCCGGGGCGCGGCAAAGAGGCGGCAGCCCCCGCCCGGCCGGGCGGGGGCTGCCGGGAGCGGCGGGCCGTCAGGGCTTGACCCGGACCACCTGCGGGTCGTGGTCGGACGCCTGGGCGGCGAACTCGCTGTTGATGTGCACCACGTCGTAGCGGACGTGCTGCCGCTTGAACGCGTCGCTGACCAGGATGTGGTCGAGGACCTGCGAGTTGCCCTGGTAGACGTACGAGTAGCGCTCCGCCTCGGGCAGGTCGTTCACCAGGTCGCGCAGCACGCCGTCCTTGGTGAGGGTCTGCAGCGCGGGCGAGAACTGGTAGTCGTTGAAGTCGCCGAGCGAGACGATCCGGGCGTCCGGGTCGGCGGCCTCCAGCTTGGCGACGAACGCCTGCTCCAGGGTGGCCTGCTTGACGCGCTGCACCTCGGAGGAGCGGGTCGGGGCCTGGAAGCGGCTGTCGATGCCCTGGTCGCCGCCCTTGCTGTTGAAGTGGTTGGCGATCACGAAGACCGGCTTGTTGTGGAAGCTGAACTGGCCGACCAGCGGCTTGCGGCTGGAGTTCCAGGCTTCGTCGTTCGGGGCGATCCGGCCGGGCGAGGCGGTCAGCGCGGTGCGCTTGCCGGTGCCGGTGACGTCCACGGCGGTGGTGGAGGTGCCGCCGGGGATGTCGGTGAAGGAGACCCGGTCGGGGTTGAACAGGAACACCTGGCGGATGTTGCCGCCGGGCTCGCCGCCGTCCTTGCCGTCCACCGGGTCGATGGAGCGCCAGTCGTAGGACGGGCCGCCGGCCGCCTTGATCGCGTCGGTGAAGGTCTTGACGGTGAGCGAGGCGTCCACGGTGCCGTCGTTGACGGCGCCGTTGTCGTCCTGGATCTCCTCCAGGGCGATGATGTCGGGCGAGCGCAGATTGGTGACGACGGCCTGGGCGAGCTCGGCGAACTTGGCCGGACCGTCGCTCGGGTCGAGGTTCTCCACGTTGTAGGTGGCGATGGAGAGTTCGCTGGGCAGCGCCCGGTCGGCGACCTCGCGCTGCAGGCCGTTGTCCCGGACGGTGCCCAGGGTGTTGGCGGCGATGGTGTAGCCGCCGAACTGGTTGTAGTCGAGCGGGCCGGCGGTGGCGCCGGTCAGCTGGTCGCCGACGTTGGCGACCGGGAACGGCACCTCGGTCAGCGGCGGCAGCGACTGGACCATGATCCGGCCGCTGTTCGGCTTGTCGTAGCCGAGGTAGACCACGCCGCCGCGGTCGGTCCGCGGGTCGGCCGGACGGGCGTCCACCCACAGCTCGTTGTACTTGTCGGTGGCCTGCACCACCGGCACGTCGGCGACCTGGACGTTCATGCCCTCCAGCGACTCGTAGAGGTCGAGGGCGTACTTCGACGGGTCCAGCGGCAGGCCGTCTATCGAGCCGCCGGCCGCGTCGGGGGCGTAGGCGGCCGGGATGTTCGCGCCGTCCAGCACGACCGGCGCGGGCACCGGGTTGCCGGAGGAGAGCACGGTGGTCTTCGCGCCGGTCAGTTCGGTGATCGACTGCGAGCCGCCGGAGCTGTTCGGGTAGTACTCGCTGACCTTGGCGGTGACCAGCACCGAGTCGCCGACCTTCACGGTCGGGGCGGCGGAGGTGTAGACGAACACGCCCTCGCTGGTGGCCGGGTCGTTGTCCGGGTTCGGGTCCTGGATCCAGAAGCCCTTGGTGCCGTACCCGCGCACGCCGGTGACGACGCCCGGCACGTTGGTGACGGTCTGTCCGTTCTTCGGCGAGGTCCGGGTGGTGCCCTGGATGTCGTGGATCCGCAGCGCGCCGGGCACCGGCGGGGTGGTGCCGCCGTCGCCGCCGCCGGGGGTGGTGCCGCCGCCGGTGGTCTCGCCCTTGGTGTTGGTGGGCGTCGGGTCGCCGGCCGTGAGGTCCTTGGCGTTGTCGTCGGTGTCGGCGAGCGCGGCGCCGCGCGCCACCGAGGCGGTGTTGGACGCGCCCGCGGCCGGGCCGCTGCCCTCGCGGACCACGGCGGTGCCGAAGCCGACCAGGTCGACGATCCGCGGGTCGGCGGCGCAGTCGGCGGCGGTCTTGCAGGTCAGCGCGTCGGTGCCGTTGACCAGGGCGACGGTGCCGCTGGTGGCCGACAGCGCCAGGTTGCCGCTGGCGTCGGCGGCGGGCAGGGCGGCGGTGCCGCCGGTGCCCGCGGCCTCGGCGACCAGGTAGCGGCCGCCGGGGGCGACCGAGCCGGTCAGCGGGGTGACGCCCCACTGGCTGGAGGCGCTCGGGCTGCCGGGCAGGTACTGCACGCTGTAGCCGGCCAGGCCGAAGGCCGCGCCGGACGGGTTGCCCAGCTCGATGAAGTCGTTCTTCAGCGTCGCACCGGAGTTGCCGCCGCCGCCGTACACCTCGGCGATCACCGCGCCGGTGGACGGCGCGGCGGACGCGCCCGGCAGCGGGACGGCCAGCACGGACGCGGCGACCGCGGCCGTCGCGGTGACGCGCAGCAGGGTGCGGCGGGAACGGCGGACGGGAGTGGGGCTGGGCACCGTTGCGGGGCTCCTTCACGGCAGGACCGAAGCCCGGGGCGCCGCCGGGGCGCTCCGGGTGGTGAGGGTTCGTCAGAAGGCTGTCGGCCAGGGCCGGTCCGGGCGTCCGGACGGGCCCTGTCGGGCTACTCGCGTAGATCCGGTTCCAGAAGATACGCGCGTAGAAGTTGACGCGACAAGGGTGTGGACGTGAACAGCTCCCCACCTGCGCGAACCTCCCGCCCCGGGAACGCCGGAAGGGGCACCCGAACGGGCACCCCTCCCCTGCGAACCGCGAACCGCGAACCGCGAACCGCGAACCGCTGCCGACGACCGACGGCCGTCGGCCCGCCCGCCGCGCTACGACTGCTCGCGCAGCCCCGCGCCCCACTTCTGCTCGACCCGGCCGAACTTCCAGAACGCCAGCGCCCCGGCCCAGGTGACCACGAACAGGCCGACGATCACGTAGCCGACCAGGTTGAGGTCCAGCGAGCCGATCCAGCCGATCGGTCCGCCGGTGATGTCCAGCTTCTCCGCGAGCAGCCCGACCAGTTCGATCACGCCGATCACCAGCGCCACCACCACCGACAGGCCGGTCACCGTCAGGTTGTAGTAGATCTTCCGGACCGGCTTGGAGAACGCCCACTCGTAGGCGAAGTTCATGAACGAGCCGTCGATGGTGTCCAGCAGGCTCATGCCGGCCGCGAACAGGATCGGCAGCACCAGCAGCGCGTACCAGGGCAGCGCGAACGCGGCCGCGCCGCCCGCCAGCACCAGCAGCGAGACCTCGGTGGCGGTGTCGAATCCGAGGCCGAACAGCAGGCCCACCGGGTACATGTGCCAGGGCTTGGTGACCGCCCGGGTGACCCGGCCGAGGATCCGGTTCAGGAAGCCGCGCTTGTCCAACTGGCGCTCCAGCTCGGCCTCGTCGAACTCGCCCCGGCGCATCTTGCGGAACACCTTGAGGATGCCGTTGAACGCGCCCAGGTTGATCAGGCCGATCAGCACCAGGAAGGTGCCGGAGACGCTGACCCCGATCAGGCCGGTGGCCTGGTGCAGCGTCGAGTCGTCCGACTCGACCTGCCCGGCCAGCGAGCGGATCCCGAACGCCAGCAGCGCGCACAGCCCGAAGACGATCGACGAGTGGCCGAGCGAGAACCAGAAGCCCACCGAGAGCGGGCGCTTGCCCTGGCCCATCAGCTTGCGGGTGGTGTTGTCGATCGCCGCGATGTGGTCGGCGTCGAAGGCGTGCCGCATGCCCAGGGTGTACGCGGTGAGGCCCATCCCGGCGCCGAACACCTGGCCGCCCACGTCGTAGTGCCTCGGGGCGATCACCGCGAGCAGGGTGACCCAGCCCACCACGTGCAGGAGCAGGACGAACCCGCCCATCCCGGCGAGCCGGAGCCACTCCTCCCGGGTGAGCCGGTCGCGCAGACGGCTGGGCGCTGCCATGGGACTTCCTTCCGAACAGGGTGCCGCGGGGGCGGTGAGCTGGGCCATCTTTCCTTTTATCCGCTCGTAATTGCAAGTCATGTGCAACTACGAGCCAGGGGCGCACAACGGCGCCACCCCCGCTCCGAACCCGCTCCCGCAAAAGGACCGATCGGAAAGGTTCCTGACGGTTCGTGGGCCGAAATCCTTGACCCGGGCGAATGGTCCAGTCCAATCTAGGTGACGCGCTCACCCCAGGCGCGCAGGCTCCCACCTGGTCCCCACGGCCGCCGCACCTACCGGACAACCCCACTTCTCCGGAGGTTCCTCCATGCTTGAACGGGCCACGCCCACCACCGAACCGACCCCGCGCCGGGCCCCCTCCCGCCGCCGCGCCGGCGCCCTGGTGGTGGCCGCCGCGATGACGGTCGGCTCCACCGCGCTCGCGCTCTCGCTCGGTTCCGCCTCGGCGGCCACCGTCAACCTGCTCGCCAACGGCGACTTCGAGTCCGGCACGCTGAGCGGCTGGACCTGCACCAGCGGCTCGGTGGTCACCACCCCCGTGCACGGCGGCTCCTACGCCCTGAACGGCAACGCCACCGCCGCGGACACCGGCCAGTGCCAGCAGACCGTCACCGTCCAGCCGAACACCAAGTACACCCTCTCCGGCTTCCTCAAGGGCAGCTACGTGTACCTGGGCGCCACCGGCACCGGCGTCAACGCCTCCACCTGGACGCCCGGCGCCACCAACTACACCCAGCTGAGCACCACCTTCACCACGGGCGCGTCGACCACCTCGGTGACGGTGTTCACCCACGGCTGGTACGGCACCGGCGCCTACCAGGCGGACGACCTGACCCTGACCGGCCCGGACGGCGGCGGCAGCTCCAGCCCGTCCCCCTCCACCAGCACCGGCACCAGCGCCTCCCCGAGCCCGTCCGGCTCGACCTCGGCCTCCCCCAGCCCGTCCAACTCCACCTCCCCCAGCCCGTCCAACTCCACCTCCCCGTCGCCGTCCGCGAGCTCCAGCTCGGGCACCGGCAACGGCCCCTCGGGCGACGGCAAGATCACCGTGCCGGGCGGGGTGGCGGTCACCAAGGCCACCTCGAACGCCGTGGTGCTGAAGTGGAACGCCTCCACCGACTCCACCGACAACTACGTCGGCTACAAGGTGTGGTCGAAGGGCCAGCTGGTCGGCACCTCGATGGGCACCACCGTCGCGGTCTCCTCGCTGCTGCCGGGCACCTCGTACACCTTCACCGTGCAGGCGTACGACAAGGCCGGGCACGCCTCCCAGCAGTCCGCCGCGGTGAGCGCCACCACCTCCGCCGCGCCCGCCGCCAAGCCGCTCAAGTCGGCCTACTTCGACCAGTGGTCGGTCTACGACGCCGCCTACTACCCGAAGAACGTGGACACCTCGGGCGCGGCCGGCAAGCTCGACGTGATCTCCTACGCGTTCGAGAACATCCACCCGACCAACCTCAACTGCTTCGAGGCCGTCAAGGCGTCCGACGCCAGCCACGAGGACAACCCGAACGCGGGCGACGGCGCGGCCGACGCGTACGCCGACTACCAGATGGACTACTCGAACGCCATCTCGGTCGACGGCTCGGCCGACGACTGGCAGCAGCCGCTGAAGGGCAACTTCAACCAGCTGCGCCAGCTCAAGGCGAAGAACCCCAACCTGCGGGTCACCCTCTCGCTGGGCGGTTGGACGTACTCCAAGTACTTCTCCGACGCGGCGGCCACCGACGCCTCGCGCAAGAAGCTGGTCTCCTCCTGCATCGACATGTTCCTCAAGGGCAACCTGCCGACGGGCGTGGCGGGTGACGCCTCCGGCGGCGCGGCCACCGGCGCGGGCATCTTCGACGGCATCGACATCGACTGGGAGTACCCGGGCTCGGCCGGCGGCCACACCGGCAACCACTACTCCGCGGCCGACAAGCAGAACTTCACCGCGCTGCTCGCCGAGTTCCGCAGCCAGCTCGACTCGTACGGCGCGAGCGTCGGCAAGAAGTTCCTGCTCACCGCGGCGCTGCCGTCCGGCCAGGACAAGATCCAGTACATCGAGACCGACCAGATCGGGAAGTACCTGGACTACGCCGACATCATGACGTACGACATGCACGGCTCGTGGGACGCCACCGGTCCGACCAACCTCCAGGACCCGCTGCACGACAGCCCGGCCGACCCGACCACGCCGATCGCCCCCGGCACCGCCAAGTACAACGTGGACACCACGCTGGCCGCGTACACCACCGGCCTGCCGGAGTACGGGATCAAGGGCGGCTTCCCGTCCAACAAGATCATCCTCGGCATCCCGTTCTACTTCCGCGGCTGGACCGGCGTCCAGGCCGGTGACAACTACGGCCTGTACCAGAAGGCCACCGGCGCCACCCCGGCCAAGCCCGGCAGCCAGGAGGCCGGCCTGGCCAGCTGGCGCGAGCTCGCCCTCACCGCCCAGAACACCCACTGGGACCCGGTGACCGAGAGCACCTGGGTCTACGACGGCACCAACTTCTGGACCGGCGACGACCCGAAGGCCATCCAGGCCCGCGCCGCGTACGCGAAGAACAAGGGCCTGGGCGGCATGTTCGCCTTCGCCCTGGAGAACGACGACGACAACTCCACCCTGCTCAACACCATCTCCACCAGCCTGGGCTGACCCCTCCCCGGACCGGCGGCCCGCCGCACCTTCCCCATGGGTGCGGCGGGCCGCCGCCCGTCCCGGGCCCGCACCGCAGGCGGGTTGGGGTGTGCTTGGGGCCGCCTTGGCCAAACCGTGAACCTGCTGGGAGCCGACTGTGAGCTTCGTGAAGGCGTACCTTACGATCATCGGGTGCCCAGCCTGACCGGACTCCCGCTGCAGATCATCGCCGTCGTGGCGGCCGTCGCCGCGTTCGCCGCCACCATGTGGCTGTGGCCCCGGCTCGGCGGGCGGGGCTGGCGGTCCTGGCTCGGCCGGATCGGGGCGTTCCTCGGCACCCAGGTCGCGGTGCTGGTCGCCATGGGGCTGGTCGCCAACTCGTACTTCGGCTTCTACTCGACCTGGAGCGACCTGCTCGGCCTGGACGGCAGCCCCGGCACCGTGGTCGACCACCAGCCCGGCGGCAAGGCCGTCTCGGTGACCGGCGAGCAGAAGATGTACTCCGCGCAGGGCTCCGCCCAGGACCGCTCCGGGGTGATCCAGAAGGTGGAGATCCACGGCACCGGCACCGGCCTGACCGGCACCCCCGCGTACGTCTACCTGCCGCCGCAGTACTTCCAGCCCGCCTACGCGAACAGCCGCTTCCCGATGGTGCTGGCGCTGTCCGGCTACCCGGGCACCCCGGAGAAGCTGATCTCGCTGCTGCAGTACCCGGCGTCCACCCTGAAGGCCATCGAGGCCAGGGAGCTGCCGCCCACCGTGCTGGTGATGATGCGGCCCACCCTGGTCGGCAACCGCGACACCGAGTGCATGGACGTCCCGAACGGCCCGCAGGTGGAGACCTTCTTCACCGAGGACCTGCCGAAGGCGATGTCCGCCTCCTACCGGGTCGACGACCGGCCCGAGTCGCGGGCCGTGATCGGCGACTCCACCGGCGGCTACTGCGCCGTCAAGTTCGCGGTGCGCAAGCCCGACGCGTACCGCGCGGCGATCTCGCTGTCCGGCTACTACGAGGTGCACAACGACCCCACCACCGGCGACCTGTTCGGCGGCAGCGACCAGGTCAAGCAGGACAACGACCTGCTGTGGCGGCTGCGCAACCACCCCGCCCCGCCGGTCTCGCTGCTGCTGGCCACCAGCCGCAACGAGGAGAACTACCAGCCCACCCAGCAGATGGTCGCCGCGTTCAAGGCCCCGACCCGGGTGTCCACCATCACCCTGGACAGCGGCGGCCACAACTTCCACACCTGGACCCGCGAGATCCCCCCGGCCCTCACCTGGCTCGGCACCCGCCTCGCCCCGCCCACCCCGGCCCCCGCGGCCGGCTGACACCGCGTCAGACCCCGCGCGGCAGCGCAGGTCCACCCGTACGCCCGGAGATTAGAGCGGCCTCATAGCCCCCTCTCATCAACCTCTCAGCCTCGCCTCCGAGCGTATTGCCCATGACCACGTCCAGTTCCGTTCCTCCGACCAGCGAGCCGTGGCCCGACGCCGCGAACTACCCGCCACCGGCGGTCGCGGCCGACGCCGCAGCCGGGCCGACCGCGTGGCCCGAGGCGGCGCCGCTCCCGCCCGCCGGGACCGAACGCGAGCGGCCCGCTGAGACGCTGTTCCCGCCCGTCGCGCTGCCCCCCGCCGGCCCGAAGGGCCGGTCCTCCTGGGCCGGCCGGCTGCGCACCCTGCCCGCCCGCACCTGGCGCGGACGCCCGGACGACCCGCGGTGGGTGCGTCCGGCGTTCCTCGGCCTGCTGCTGGCGACGGCCGTCCTGTACTTCTGGAACCTGACCGCCTCCGGCTGGGCGAACGCCTTCTACTCGGCCGCCGTACAGGCCGGCTCGGTCAGCTGGAAGGCGATGTTCTTCGGCTCCTCGGACTCGGCGAACTTCATCACCGTCGACAAGCCGCCGCTGTCGCTGTGGCCGATGGCGCTCTCCGCCCGCCTGTTCGGCCTCAGCTCGTTCAGCGTGCTGGCCCCGCAGGTGCTGATGGGCGTCGGCACGGTCGCCACCGTGTACGCGACGGTGCGCCGCCGCTTCACCCCGCTGGCCGGCCTGGTCGCGGGCGCCGCGCTGGCGCTCACCCCGGTCGCGGCGCTGATGTTCCGCTTCAACAACCCGGACGCCCTGCTGGTGCTGCTGCTCACGCTGGCCGCGTACGGCACCGTCCGGGCCACCGAGACGGCCTCCACCCGCTGGCTGGTGTTCGTCGGCGTGATGTTCGGCCTGGGCTTCCTCGCCAAGACCCTGCAGGCGTTCCTGGTGCTGCCCGCGTTCGCCCTGGTCTACCTGGTCTGCGCGCCCACCGGCCCGGGCCGCCGCTTCCTCCAACTGCTGTACGGCACCCTCGCCATGGTGGCGGCCGGCGGCTGGTGGGTGGCGATCGTCGAGCTGATGCCGGCCTCGGCCCGCCCGTACATCGGCGGCTCGCAGGACAACTCCTTCCTCTCGCTGACCTTCGGCTACAACGGCTTCGGCCGGATCACCGGCGACGAGACCGGCTCGGTCGGCGGCGGCGGTGGCGGCCGGGCGGGCGGCGGTGGCGGTGGCATGTGGGGTTCCACCGGCATCACCCGGCTGTTCGACGGCGACATCGGCGGGCAGATCGCCTGGCTGATGCCCGCCGCGCTGATCCTGCTGCTCTTCGGCCTGTGGGCGACCCGCCGTCACCCACGCACCGACTCGGCCCGGATCGGCTTCCTGGTCTGGGGCGGCTGGCTGCTCTCCACCGCGCTGACCTTCAGCTTCATGTCCGGCATCTTCCACCAGTACTACACGGTGGCCCTCGTCCCGGCGGTCGCCGCCCTGGTCGGCATGGGCGCCGACGGCCTGTGGCGGGCCCGCCACCGCCTCCCGTACGCGGCCGTGCTGGCCGTCACGGTCGCCGTCACCGCCTGGTGGGCGCACCAACTGCTGGGCCGCAGCTCGCAGTTCGTGCCCTGGCTGCGGAACGCGGTGCTGATCGGCGGCGTCCTGGCCGCGATCGCCCTGCTGCTGGCCGGCCGCATCCCCGGCCGCCCCGGCCGCCGGATCGCCACCGTCGCGGGCCTCACCGCGCTGGCCGCCGGCCTGGCCGGCCCGGCCGCGTACGCCCTCGACACCGTCTCCACCGGCCACAGCGGCTCCATCGTCACCGCCGGACCGGCCGTCCGGAGCGGCGACTTCGGCGGCCGGGGCGGCTTCCCGGGCGGCGCAGGCGGCTTCCCCGGCGGCAACCGCAACGGCGGCCAGAACGGCGCCTTCCCGGGCTTCCCCGGCGGCGGCACCGGCACCGGCGGCACCAACGGCGGCGGCATGCCGAACTTCCCCGGCGGCACCCGGAACGGCACCGGCACCGGCAGCACCGGCACCTTCCCGGGCTTCCCCGGCGGCACCGGCACCGGCAGCACCGGCGAGAGCCGGGACGGCCGCACCGGCCGCGGCGGCTTCGGTGGCGGCATGGGCGGTGGCGGCATGGGCGGCCTGCTGAACGGCGCCCGGGTCTCCTCCGAGGTGGCCGACCTGCTCAAGCAGGACGCCGGCAAGTACACCTGGGTCGCGGCCGCCGTCGGCTCGCAGAACCAGGCCAGCTACCAACTCGCCAGCGGCGAGCCGGTGATGGCGCTGGGCGGCTTCAACGGCAGCGACCCGTCGCTCTCCCTGGACGGCTTCAAGCAGCTGGTCAAGGAGGGCAAGGTGCACTGGTTCATCGGCGGCGGCGGCTTCGGCGGCATGGGCGGCGGCAGCATGGGCGGCTCCAACTACTCCTCGGAGATCACCTCCTGGGTGGAGTCCACCTACACCGCCAAGACCGTCGGCAGCACCACCCTGTACGACCTGACCGCGGCGCCCAAGTCCCCCGGCCTCTGACCGGAGACCGGCGCGCCCGACCCGGAAAGCCCCCGAGGCCGTCCGGACTCCCCGCCCCCGGGGAGCCCGGACGGCCTCGGGCCGTCGGCTCAGGGGGCGAGCGGTGCGATCTCCCCCGCGAAGACGATGACCTGGTCGATGAGGCTCCGCCGCAGGTGGACCACGTCCGTCCCCACCAGGCGGGGGCCGCCGTCCGGCGTGGTGAAGACCCACCGGTACCGGGCCCACTCGTCGGGCACGTCCACCGCCGAGCAGCGCGCCATCGTGCCGGTCCCCGCCGGGTGGTGCCGGATGTCCAGCACGAACCGCTCGACCGCCGCGATCCCTTCGCTGCGTCCCAGCGGCCCCCAGAAGACCACGTCCGAGGTCAGGGCCTGGGCGAGCAGGGCCGCCACGTAGCTGTCGTCCGAGGCGTTGAACGCGGAGATGAACGTGTCGATCGCGGAGCGTGCAATCTCTTCCTGCATGTCCTAGTAATACCAGCCGTTCCGGGTGCGCCCGGCTCCCCGCCTCAGCCGCCGCACAGCGCGAGCATGGTCTTCTTGTCGGCGGGCGTCACCGGCAGTTGGTACTTCAGCGACACCTGCGCCCAGCGGATCGCGTACGAGCAGCGGATCTCGGTGTTGGCGGGCAGCCAGGTCGCCGGGCCGGCGTCGCCCTTCGAGGCGTTCTGCGAGCCGTCGGCGGGGATCAGGTTGAGCGGGTCGTTGGCGATCTGCACCCGCTTGGCCTTGTCCCACTGCGAGGCGCCCTGCTGCCAGTCGTAGGACAGCGGCATCACGTGGTCGATCTGGATCTTCGACGGCTGCTGCTTGGTCCACTGCACGGTCTTGCCGGTGTACGGATCCCAGATGGTCATCGCGGTGACCACGCAGGCGGAGCCGTCCTTGTGCTCGACGCCCTTGCCGTCGCGGGCCAGCACGTCGTCCCTGGTCCCGCAGTTGTTGTGCCCCATCGGCACGCCGTCCACGTTGTCCGTCCAGGCCGGTCCGAACTGGTCCCGGTCGTAGCCGGTCTTCGGGCCCGGGTCGGCCGTCTTGACCTGGGCGATCAGGTCGCGTCCGGCCTTCTTGTCGGCGTCGGCGGTGACGGGCGCCAGGCCGGGCTTGGTGCCGTCCGGGTTCTGCAGCGGGTTCGTGCCCTGCGACACCGCCCCGGAGCCGGAGCCCGCACCGCCCGAGGGCCCCTTCTTCGCACTGGTGCACCCGGCGAGGGCCAACGGGGCGAGCAACAGGACGGCGACTGCGGCGGTACGGCGGGAGCGCACGGTGTTCCTCTGCGGCTGGGCGACTCTGACGGCCCATCAGGAGACCAGCCCCGCCCCGCCGGGTCAAGCCGTTCGGGCCGCAGCATGACCCACCTCACAAAACGGGCAAATATCGTCCCGCCGCACGCCCGACCCGTTCCCGCTCCGCCACGGACCGAAGATCACCGGTCACCGGCCCCGTCCGCCGAGCCCTCGGCCCCCGTCACCGGTCGCCGAGCAGCAGCCGTTCCAGCGCCTCCCGGGCACGGGCGTCGGAGCGGGCCCGGGCGGTGAGGGCCGCGGCCAGCTCCCGGGTCCACTCGTCGAGCGGCACCGGCCGCCGCGACAGCACCACGCCGCGCACCACCTGGCACACCTCGGCCGCCGCCCGCCCCCCGGTGACGGTCAGGCTGAGCCGCTGCCCGTCGGTCGAGACGTCCAGCCGCTCGATCCGGCCGGGCCGCCCGGCCATCCGGTCGGCCAGGCCGCGCCTGCGCCCGACCGTCACCGCGTCCGCCGGGAGGGCGTCCGCGAGCGCGCCGGCCAGCACCCGGGTGTACGCCTCCAGGTCGGCGGCGTCCCGGCGGAGGGCGGCCGTCAGCAGGTCGATCGAGCCCTCGTCCGGGGCGGCCGGTTCGAGCTGGCCGTCGGTCATGTCACTCCTCGGTGCGGTCGGTCGGCGGGTGCGCCCGCGCTGTCCGCAGCGAGCCTACGGGTCCGGGGCGCGGCGGCGGTCCGGGCCTCAGCCGTCCAGGCTCAGCACCATGGTGGGCCGTTCGATCTCGTGGTCCTCGCGCAGCGGGCGGACCGCGGTGCCGATGGCGAAGAACTCCGTGGTGTGGCCGCCCCAGCGGTGGTTGTGCGCGTTGAGCTGCACCCCGACGATCCCCTCGGCGCCCAGCGCCTCGGCCTCGGCCTGCATCCGGGCCATCGCCAACTCGCGGGCGTCGTACAGGGCCTGGGTGAACGGCTCGATCTCCACGTTCTTGCCGAGGTTGGAGAAGACCGAACTCATCTTCTGGTGCGCGATGTGGTAGACGCAGGTGCCCATGGTCATGCCGAGCGGCGCGTAGCCGGCCCGGATCAGGGTCCAGAAGTCCTGGCCGGAGAGGTCGGAGGTGAACGGCTGGCCCTTGTTGTTGCGCCAGTCGGTGCCGCCGGGCGCGGGGTGGTCGGCCTTGACGGCGGTGCCGATGGCGATGAACTCGGCGATGTCCGCGCCGAAGTCCCGCGCCTCCACGCTCAGCCGGACGCCGACGATCCCGTCCGCGCCCAGGGTCGCGGCCTCGGCCTCCATCCGGGCCATTGCCAACTCGCGCGCGTGGTACATGGCCTGGCTGAGCGTCTCCAGCTCCTGGTTCTTGCCCCAGCGGCCGAGCTGGATCCCGACGTGGTAGATCGAACTGCCCAGGACCAGCCCGATCGGCCGGAACCCGGCCTCCCGGACCAGCAGGAACTCGTTGACCGACAGGTCGCTGGTGAAGATCGAGCCCGGCTTGCCGGGCTGCAACTCGGCGAGCCGCCGCATCGCGTCGGCCGGCACGCCCTGCGCGGTGGGATCGAAGGTGTTCATCCGGTCAGTCTCCCCATGGCTGTGCTGATGTGACGTGCGGCGCTGGTGCGGTGTCAGGCGCCGGTATGGCGTGCAGCGCTGGTGCGCGGTGTACGGCGCCGGTGTGGCGTGCGGTCCGGTGGGGGTCCGCCGCTACCGGCGGGCCGCCTGGGCGAGGCGGCGGCGCAGCCGGTCGCCGTCGCCGTTCAGCGGCATGACGGTGAGGGTGCGCGGCCGGGCGGGGGCGGTGGCGAAGCGGACGACGGCGGTGCCGACCAGGGTGCTCTCGGTGATGTGGTCGGTCTGCTTGTCCCTGGCCAGGCAGGGCTCCTCCCAGACCCGCAGGCCGTGGTCGGCGAGGATCACGCCCCGGCCGCCGCAGCGGGCCGCCTGCCGGCGCAGCTGGGCCCGGGCGTCGGCCCGGACCTGCCGGACCAGGTCGGTCCAGCCGTCCACCTCCTGGTTGGACCAGGAGAACCGCTGCAGGCCGGTCCGGTAGTCGTCGTGGCGCACCCCGACCGACATGCCGACCAGCAGGCCGACCGGCACCCAGCCCGCGGTGATCAGTTTGGCGAAGCCCGCGCCGTCCAGGTGCGAGGTGAAGGGGCGGTACGGGCGGACGTTCCCCGCGGCGCGGACCGCGGTGCCGATCACCTTGAACTCCAGGCAGTGCGGCGCGGCCGGGAACGGAGCCATCGTCAGCCGGGCCGCCACCACGCCGTCCCCGCCGAGCGCGGTGCACTCGGCGGTCATCCGGCCCAGTGCGGCGCGCCGGGCGTCGTCCAGCACCTGCACCAGGGCGGCGGAGGGCGCGCCCTGCCCGGACAGGGCGACGGGCGCGGGGTTGCCGCCGTTGAACCACCCGCTGCGGTAGCCGCAGGCGTGGTACCCCCAGTACTGGCCGCTGCGGCCGACCCGGTAGACCGCCGACCCCATCACCTGGCCGACCGGCTCGAACCCGACCGACCTGATCGCGGCGAACTCGCCCGTGGACAGCGCCGACGACCACGTCCCGCCGTCCCGCCCCTCGGCGACCCGCGCCGCCGCCACCGGCGGCAGCCCCGCACCGTCCCAGGCCCCCGTCATGCCGCCCACCCCCGTCCTGCGGCCCCGCCGGTCCGACACCGGGGCCCGTCCGGGCACCCTACGCCCGGCTGCCGGCCCGGCGACAGCAGCCCCCCGGCCCCCGTCCCGGCCCGGTCTACAGCCGGCGGTCGAACCAGGCCCGGATCCGCCGCAGGGCGTCGAGCCGGTGGGCGCGCTCCTCCAGGCCGTGGCCCTCGCGGGGGTAGACGACGAGCTCGTGCTCGACCCCGAAGTGGCGCAGGGCGCGGTGCAGGTGGACCGCCTGGCCGAGCGGGACGTTGGTGTCCTGTTCGCCGTGCAGGATCAGGACCGGGGTGCGGATCGCGGCGGCGTACGAGATCGGGCTGTTCCGGTCGTGCGGGTGCGGTCCGGGGCCGTCCCACCCGGTGCTGCCGCCGAGCGCCGCGTCGAGCGTCCCCCAGTCGCCGGTCCCGGCCTGCAGGCCCCAGTCGCTGATGCCCGCGCCCACCAGGGCGGCCCTGAACCGGTCCGAGCGGGCGACCGCCCAGGCCGCCAGGAAGCCGCCGTGGCTCCAGCCGGAGATCCCCAGCCGCTGCGGGTCGGCGACGCCCTGCGCCACCAGCAGGTCGATCCCGGCGAGGACGTCGGACCACTCGTCGCCGCCGACCGCGCCCGCGGCCGTGGCGGCGAACGCGTGGCCGTGCCCCGAGCCGCCCCGGGGGTTGGGCAGGAAGACCGCGTACCCGGCGGTCGCCAGCCACTGGCCGCAGTCGACCACGGTGAGGGCGAACGCGTCGGCGGAGCGGGCGTAGGGGCCGCCGTGGACCAGGGTGACCAGCGGGAACGGGCCGTCCGCCCGGGTCCGGCCGGCCGGCAGCACCAGCAGGCCGTCCAACTCCGGCCCGTCGGGGGCCCGGTAGCCCAGGCGCTCCTGGACGCCCCAGCGGATCCCGCGCAGTTCCGGGCGGGTGTCACTGAGCCGGACCAGCGCGCCGCCGGCCGGTCCGGCGTGGACGTTCCCGGGCTCGTACGCGGTGCTCGCCAGCAGGGCGACGGTGTCCCCGGAGCGGCTCGCGGTGAGGCCGGCCAGCAGGCCGGGGGCCGAGGACATTCGGCGGAACCGCAGCGGCCCCGGGTCGAGCCGGTGCAGCGCGGTGTCCAGCCCTTCGGCGAACAGCGCGAGCGGGGGGCCGTCCGCGACCTGCACCAGCTCGGCCGGGCAGACCGGCAGGCCCTCGGTGAGGTTGCGGTGGCCGGTGGCCGGTCCGGTCGCCGGCGGCACGGTGTCGAGCACGGCGAGCCCGCCGACCAGGTGCCCGGGGGTCACCGCCAGGTGGGCCAGGTGCCAGGCGCCGCCCCGCTGCCACCAGACCGGGGAGCTCGCCTCGGACCCGACCGGCCCCAGGTCGTGCACGGTCCCCGACTCCGGGTCGACCAGGTGCAGTTCCGCCGTCCCGGCCCCGGGGTCGACCTCGGGGGTGGGCCGGCTCAGCACCGCCAGCGGGCCACCGTCCGGGCGCTGGGCCAGCCCGACCACGTGCCGGTCGCCGAGGCCGGCCACCGTGCGCAGCCCGCCGCTCTCCAGGTCGAGCAGGCGCAGCCGGGCGACGGGGAGGTGCCGGCCCCAGACCTTGGCGTCGTCGCGCTCGGCCGCGCGGCGCTCGTCCTCGGCGGTGGGTTCGTCCTCGGCGAGCAGGGCGACGGTGCGGCCGTCGAGGAGCGGGCAGTGGTCGGCGACGCCGCCGCGCCACCCGGCCAGGACCTCCGGCCCGACGGCCTGCCCGCCGCCGTCCGGGCGGACCCGCTGGAGCCGGGTGGTGCCCGACTCCTCGTGGTCGGCGGTGAAGAGGACGGCGGACGAGTCCGGCGCCCACTTCGGGGCGGGGCCCGGGGCCGTGCCGTCGGCCAGCCTGCGCGGCGGCGTGCCGCCGTCGGCGGCCGCGACCCAGAGGGAGGCGCGCGGACGCCCGTCGCCGCCGGTGCCGACCACCGCGTAGGCGACCAGGCGGCCGTCCGGCGAGAGGGCCGGTGCCACGGGGACGGCGGCGTCCACCACCAGTTCGGCCGTCAGCTCGGTCGTCGACTCGGTCGGCTGTGGTGCGGGATGGTGGTGCGGCATGCGGGCTGCCTCTCACTCGTCAGGACGGCACCCGGACATCCTGGCCCGCCGCCCGCCCGGCGTCAGCCGGAATTCCGGCCGTCGCCCCGCACCCGCCAGCGGGACGCACGCCGCCCACCGCCCCCCTCCCCCGCCTTCAGCCGCCGATCGCCGACATCGGCCGGTCCGGCCGGACGAAGCCCGCGTCGCCGATCCGGTGCCCGGGCGCCTTGCGGGCGACGCAGTCCCGCCAGGCCCGTTCGATCCGGGCGTCGTCGGCGCCGCCGCGCAGCAGGGCCCGCAGGTCGGACTCCTCGGTGGCGAACAGGCAGTTGCGCAGCTGGCCGTCGGCGGTGAGCCGGACCCGGTCGCAGCCGCCGCAGAACGGGCGGGTGACGGAGGCGATCACGCCGACCACGTGGTCGGTGCCGGCCAGCCGCCACTCCTCGGCGGGCGCGTTGCCGTGCCGGCCGACCGGGACGAGGCGCCAGCGGGCGGCGAGGACGTCGAGGATCTCGTCGGCGGTGACCATCGCGGCGCGGTCCCAGGCGCCCTGGGCGTCCAGCGGCATCGATTCGATGAACCGCATCCGGTAGCCGCCGTCGACGGCGAACTCGACCAGGTCGACGAGTTCGTCCTCGTTGACGCCGCGCACCGGCACCGCGTTGACCTTCACCGGCGCCAGCCCGGCGGCCCGGGCGGCGGCCAGCCCGGCCAGCACGTCGGGGAGCCGGTCGCGGCGGGTGAGCGCCGCGTACCGCTCGGGGCGCAGGGTGTCCAGGCTGACGTTCACCCGGTGCAGTCCGGCCTGCTTCAACTCCGTTGCCCGCCGGGCGAGTCCGATGCCGTTGGTGGTGAGCGAGAGTTCGGCGCCGAGGCCGGCCAGCCGGGCCACCAGGTCGGGCAGGCCGCGGCGCAGCAGCGGTTCGCCGCCGGTCAGCCGCAGGGTGCGGATGCCGAGGCGGTGGACGGCGATGCCGGCCAGGCGCAGCAGTTCGTCGTCGTCGAGGGTCTGGTCGCGCGGCAGCCAGTCGAGCCCTTCGGCGGGCATGCAGTAGGTGCAGCGCAGGTTGCACCGGTCGGTGAGCGAGATCCGCAGGTCGGTGTGGACCCGGCCGTACCGGTCGACCAGCGGTGCGGGGGCGTCGGCGGGGGCGTCAGTGGTGCGCGGTGCCATGGGGCCAGTGAACGGGGGCGGCGGGGGGCCGGTCCAGGGACGGAACGGCCGGGAGCGGCGGCGGCCGGGCCGGTGCGGCCTGTCGGATCGTCCAAGGCGGCCGGGCGGGGGTCGGGGGCAGACTGGCGGGCATGGCGGAACTGCGGGTGCCGGCCCTGGTGCTGGCGGCGGGCGGCGGGTCCCGGCTGGGCGGGCGTCCGAAGGCGCTCCTCCCCTACCGGGGGCGTCCGCTGCTGGAACACGCGCTGGCGACGGCCCGGGCGGGCGGCTGCGCCGGGGCGGTGGCGGTGCTGGGCGCGGCGGCCGCCGAGGTGCGGGTCCGGGTGGACGTTGCCGATGACTGTCGACTCGTCGACAATCCCGACTGGCCCACCGGCATGGCCTCCTCGCTGCTCGCCGGCCTGGCCGCGCTGCCCCCGGGCACGACGGCGGCGCTGGTCCTGCTGGTGGACACCCCGGGCGTCACCCCGGAGGCGGTCCGCCGCCTGCTCGCGGCCCACACCGGCCCCGCCGACCTCGCCGCGGCCGCCTACGCCGGCCGCCGGGCCCACCCGGTCCTGATCGGCGCCGCCCACTTCCCCTTCCTCCGCGCCACCGCCACCGGCGACGCGGGCGCCCGCCGCCTGCTGGCGTCCCGCCCGGTGGCCCTGGTCGACTGCACGGACGCGGCCGTCCCGGACGACCTCGACACCCCGGCCGACCTCCCCCGCTGGGGCATCGCCTGACGCGGCGCCCGACCCCCTGCCGGGCACCTCGACTGACGCACCGTCAACTTCCGCCCCCGGCACCCGCGGCGGCCGCGTGCGCCCCCCGGCGCGCGACCGTTCGCGCACCTTTTCCCCACCTCAACTCCGCTGGAGGAATCCCTCATTCCGTGCCGGGCGGGGCGCCGATCGGCCAGGATGGAGTCCTACCCCTCCCGAGCTCCGCCTGCCGAGCTCCACCTCCCGATCCGAACGGACGGTGACCGCCATGCCGCTGCCCGAGGACGCCGCCGACGCCGCCCGCGCCCCGGGGCCGACCGGTTTCCCTCCCGGTTCGCCGTCGGGGGCGAGCCACCTGCGCTGCCCGGCCTGCCGGGCCGAGCACCGGTACGAGCCGCCGAGCCTGCCGTGCCCGTGCGGGGCGCAGCTGCGGGTGCCGCTGCTGCGCGGCGGGGTGCCGGTGCAGGTGCGGTTCCGGTCCTGGGAGGACTCCTGGCTGAGCATGCGCTGCCCGCACTGCGGGCGCAGCGACCAGTGGCCGCAGCCGGAGTTCACCTGCGACTGCGGGGCGACGGTCCGGCTGCCGGTGGACCGGGCGCCGCGGCTGCAGGGCGCCGGTCCGCGATCGGCCCGCCCGGTGGAGACCGCCCGCCCGTACACGACGGCGGTGCCGCCGGTCGCGCCGTCCGTGCTGCCGGACCCGCCGGCCGCGGGTTCGGGCCCGGCCCGGGCGCTGCGTCCGCCGTTCCGTCCGCAGCCGGTCAGCACCCCGCAGGACGCGGTGCTGACGGCGGCCCGCTACCTGCAGTGGCTGGGTTTCGCCGATCTGGAGCTGACGCCGGGCCAGGAGCGGGACTCGACCACCCTGCTGGGCGGCCGGATCGTGGCCCAGGTGGACACCTGGACCGAGCCGGCCGACGTCAAGGCGGTGGAGTGCCTGTGGCTGGAGACCCTGCACAGCGAGGACGTCGCGGCCGCCATGTTCACCGTCTCCGGCTACTCCCGGCAGAGCGTGGTGCGCGGCGAGCAGCTGCTGGTCGCGCTGTTCACGCTGGACGCGGCGGGCATCCCGCAGCCGTCGAACGGCGCCGCGGAGGCCCTGATGGAGACCGGCTGGACGTCCTGACCGGGGCCGCCACCGCCTCCTGACACCCTCCGACGCCTGCTGTCCGGGACCGTCCCGGCGCCCTGACGCCGCGTCGGCCGCGCACCGTCCGGATCGGGCCGTTCCGGATTTCCTCGCGCTCGTGATCTGGTGCACAAGCTCCCGCGCGTGTTGAATTGCCGCCACGACGCGGGCCCTTGGGGAGGGCCGGCGGGTCGCTGCATGGCGCGCACAAGGAGGTGGCGTTGTCGGTGCACGGGACTGCCCCGGGGGGCATGGCGGACGTCGTCTGGCGGCTGAGATCGCGCGGCTGCTGGCAGGACGCGGCCGACCTGCTGCGCCCGCAGGCCGGGCGGGACCCGGCCGCGGCGCTCCAGCGGGCCGAGCTGCTGATCGAGCAGTGCCTGTTCACCGCGGACCACTGGGAGCGGGCGGAGGACGCGCTGCGCCAGGCGGAGGCGTCGGTGGCGGGCATCGAGGCGCGGGCGGCGGCGTCCTGCGCCCGGGGGTTCCTGGCGTACGTGGCGAGCGTGCTGGGCCGCCGGGACCGGCTGGACGAGGCGCAGGCGGCGCTGGGGCGGACGTCGGCGCTGCTGGCGCCGCGGGCGGCGGGCCGTCCGCTGCTGGACTTCCGGCGCGGGCTGGTGGCGGAGAACCTGCTGCACGACCCGGCGGCGGCGCACAGCGCGTACGCCCGGGCGCACGAGGGGGCCCGGGAGCGCGGGGACGAGCTGCTGCGGTCCTCGACCTGGCGGCACCTGGCGGGGCTGGCGCAGGCGGCGGGCGACCGGGAGCGGGCCCAGGCGGGGTTCGCGGCCTCGCTGCGGCTGCGCGAGGAGCTGGGTTTCACGGTGGGGGTGGCGCCGGCGCTGGCCTCGCTGGCGGAGGTGTCGGAGCCGGCCGAGGCGGAGCGGCTGCGGGCGGAGGCGGCCCGGCTGGTGCAGGCGCTGGGCGGGGTGCCGGTGTGGCTGGCGAGGCGGTTGGCGCAGGTCCCGGCGCAGCCGGGTCCCCCGGACGGCGGCGCACCGCGCGATCTGCGGCACGACATCAGCTAAGGTGAGCCTTACCTGCCCGGGCCGAGCAGCAGCCCGGGCAGGTCCACCTCGCCGTGCCCGGGCCCGCCCCCGGGAGCACCACCAGGGAGCCCGCGTGACCGCCCACCAGGTCGAGCAGTGCCCCCCGTCCCTCGACTCCCTTCCCTGCCGGGGCAGTTGGCTGCGGCTGGGCCGGGCCTTCCCGGACCTGCGGATCCACCACGCGGCCCCGCGCACCGGCCCGGGCTGGACCACCGCCGCGGCGCTGGCCGGGGAGCCGGCCGCGCTGGCGGCGATGGTCGCCTTCGACGAGCGGCTCGGCCTCGACCTGTACGGCGCCCCGGCCCGCCCGGACGTCACCGCCGGGTTCAGCCTGCACCGCTACGCCTGGCCGGTCGCGCTGGCCTTCACGCTGCCCTGGCTGCTGGAGCGCCGGGTCCCGCTGCTGCCGCCGTCCCGGGTCTCGATCAACCGCACCACCGGGGAGCTGACCGCCCGTCCGGCCGGCTTCCACTGCCTGCCCGACGACCCGGCGGCCGGCCGCCCCGGCGCGCGGGTGGTCCCGGACCGCCCGGCGCTCGACGCCGCCCTGCGCACCGCGCTCGCCGAGCACTTCGCGCCGGTCCTCGCCTCCTTCCGCCCCCTGGTCCGGCGCGGCCCGCGCACCCTGTGGGCGCTGGTCACCGACGACGTGGTGGACGGCCTCTGGTACGCGGCGGGCCTGCTGGGCGAGGAGCCCGCGGCGGTGGCCGCGCTGGAGGCGCTGCTGACCGGGGACGCGGCGGCCGCCCCGTTCGTCGGCACCCCGGGCTTCCGCGCCGGGGACGGCGGCCTGGCCAGGACCAGGGTCAGCTGCTGCCTGTACTACACGGTGCGCCCGGCCGAACTCTGCGTCAGCTGCCCGCGCGCCAAATAGATCTGACAATAATTCATTTCTGGGGGATATCCCGGCGGAAATTCCCCCCTATCGGGGTAATGGCCCCGATCCCGCCTTGATCGCCGATTTTCTCCGCCATGATGGTCCCCGCCATCACGATGCGGAAAGCGAGGCTTGATCAGGTCATGAGACTGTCGGACATACCGCTTGGCTGGGCCGTCGCCGGTACGGCCGCCCTGGTGGTCGCCGTCGCACTGCTGGCCTTCGCCCGCAGCCGCACCACCGGCTCCGCCCCCGCCAACAGCGGTGCGGACTCCTCCTGGGAGCGCGCCGAGGAACGCCGCCGCCGCACCGAATCCCTCTACGGCGGCGCCTCCTACCTGCTGCTCTTCTGCTGCGCCGGCGTGGCCGCGGCCCTCTCCTTCCACGGGCTGGTCGGCTTCGGCGTCCAGAACCTCGGGCTCTCCGGCGGCTGGGAGTACCTCGTCCCGTTCGGCCTGGACGGCGCGGCGATGTTCTGCTCGGTGCTCGCCGTCCGCGAGGCCAGCCACGGCGACGCGGCGCTCGGCTCCCGCCTGCTGGTGTGGCTGTTCGCCGCCGCGTCCGCCTGGTTCAACTGGGTGCACGCCCCGCGCGGCGGCGCCCACGACGGGGCGCCGCAGTTCTTCGCCGGGATGTCGCTCTCGGCGGCCGTGCTGTTCGACCGGGCGCTGAAGCAGACCCGGGTCGCCGCCCTGCGCGAGCAGGGCCTGGTGCCCCGCCCGCTGCCGCAGATCCGGGTGGTGCGCTGGCTGCGCGCCCCGCGCGAGACGTACGCGGCCTGGTCGCTGATGCCGGGCGATCGGCCGCCAGCCGGGCAGCGGCTGGCGCCACCGCGCCGCCCGCCAGCTCGAACCCGCCGCCGCCACCCTCCCGCCCGCCCCGACGGAGCCCGCCATAGCCCCCGCCGGCCTGCCCGCCCCCCCGGCGGCCCACCGCAGCATCGACCTCACCCCGGAGGAGGACACGGTGACGC
>NZ_JOGH01000054.1:0-70867 GCF_000721345.1 Kitasatospora sp. NRRL B-11411
TGCGGTCGCGAGGGAGTCCAGGTCAGGCGTCACAACCGACCTTTGGACTCCCTCGCTTCATCTCATGCGCTTCAGGTGCCCTTGGCATCAACCATCTAGTGGTGGAAGAGCACCTCCGGGTTGTCCGGCGAGGGGCCGTCCAGCAGCGGGCTGTCGATCCCCTCCAGCGTCCGGTCGAAGAACGCGGTCACGTACGCGCGGGTGATCGCGATCCCGCGTTCCGGGGAGAGGGGCGGCGCCGGGAACCCGGCCTCCTGGAGCAGCAGGTCCAGGTCGCTGAAGCTGAAGTGGTTCGCGCCGGCGACCGTCAGCCACTTCTTGTAGCCGCCGAGGGCGGCCCAGGAGTGCTCCCAGTCGGTGTTGGTGGTCGTGCCCAGCATGAGGAACGGCCGGTCGAGCTGCCCGGGCGCCGGGTCCGGGTGGAAGGAGCCGTCCATGTTCACCCCGGCCCGCACCCACGGGTCGGCGATCATCGTGGCGGCGGCCGCCGCGCCGCCGAGGGAGTGGCCGGCCATGCCGATCTCGTGCTTGTCGACGAGGTGCGCCAGGGGCCACGCGGTGTTGCCGTGCGTGAGCCGGTCGATGACGAAGGACGCGTCCAGTGCGCGGCCGGCGGCGACGGCGTCGAAGTCGAGCCCCGCCGGGCCGTCGCAGATCACGCACGACGACGTCCGGCCGTCCGCCAGCGTCTCGCCGCTGTCCTCGTAGGTGTGGCCGACGAGCGCGACGACGTAGCCGTGGCTGGCCAGGTCGGTGGCGAGCGCGGTGAGCGTCCAGCGCGGGTCCTCGTACGCGGGGGAGAGGACCACCAGCGGATGCTTGCCGTTCTGCGGCCGCGCGCCGTCGAAGGCGTGCGTGGTGATGCCGGAGAGGTTCTGCGGGGTGACGCCGGCGCTCGCCAGCGCCTTCTGGCGCTGGAGGACGCCGGCCGCCTCGCCGAGGGTCGTGTAGGGGGCCGGGGTTCCGGTCCCGGGGACGGCCGGGTAGAGCATCGTGACGGTCAGTTGGCGGGGGCCGGACGAGGGCACCCACGGGTCGGGGCGGCTGGTGTCGGTGAGGTGGATGACGTCCTCGCCGGCGGCGTAGGGGCCGGTCGGCGCGGGGAGCGCGCCCCGGAAGGTCGGTGCGGGCGCGGCGGCAGCCGCGGCGGCGGTCGCCTGCGCGGTCGGCGGCGGGGTCGGCGGCGGGGTCGTGGCGGCGAGTGCGGTGCCGGTCGCGGCCACCGAGGCGGCGAGGGCCAGGGCGGCGACGGCGCTGATCCGGCGCCTGCGGTTCGAGGTGGTGTTCACGGATCCGATCCTGCCCGGCCGCGTTCTGACGGTCGATCATGCAGGCATCCGTCTTGAAGGTGGTGCTGGATACACCCCGAGACCCCGGCAACGCGAGTCCGCCGGCGGACCGGCGGAGGTTCCGCAGGGCGGGCGACCGCCCTTCCCGCCCTGCTCGCCGCAGCCCTCCGCCGAGGTCCCGGCCGCCGGTGGCGCCCCAGGGGATGACGGTTCCTCACCGCCGGGGTTCAGCCCGCCGCGAGGCGCGCCGCGACCTCCTCCGCGGGCCGTCCGGCGTGCAGGCCGAGCAGGTCGGCGACCAGCGCGTCCAGCGGCGGCCAGGGCAGCTCGCCGTGGTCGTTGTAGAGCACGACCAGGCCGTGCAGCCCGGTCCAGAGCAGCAGCCCGTCCTGCCACTGCCGGGCGGGGGCGGACTGCTCGCCGCCGCGCTCCCGGACGGCCGCGAGCGAGGCGATCACGGAGCCCAGGAGCGCCTCGCCGGCGCCGTGGTCCTGGAGCAGCGCGAGGTCGGCGGGCATCCGGCCGCCGAAGAGCGTGCGGTACTCGCCGGGGTGCTCGACGCCCCAGCGCACGTAGGCGGCGCAGCGGCCGACCAGGTCGTCGAGGGGGTCGGCGGCTGCGGCCGCGGCCTCGTCCATCAGGCGGGCCAGCTCCGCGTAGCGCAGGCGCAGCACGTGCCGGACCAGTGACCCGAGGTCGGGGAAGTGGCTGTAGATGCTGGCGGGCGCGACCCCGACCTCGCGGGCGACCTGTCGCAGGGTCAGCGTCTCGGGCTGGTCGAGGGTGGCCAGCAGGTGGGCCGCGGCCTCGATCAGCTCGGCCCTGAGCACCTGTCCCTGCCCGCGGGGGTTGCGCCGGCGGCGCGGCGCCTCCTCACCGCCCATGTCCCGGATCCTCCCTGTCGGCGACGGGAGATCACCTTACCTTTCGGTGCCGCCGACCCGTCCTGACCTTGCCCCAACCCGTTCTGACCTTGCCCCAACCCGTCCGGACCCGCCTTGACACCCATCACCAACACGTGTTCACTCACTTTAACCAACACCTGTTCAGTTATGGAGTCGCCATGCGCATCGCAGTCCTCGGCGCGACCGGGCGGGTCGGCCGCCTGGTCGCGGAACAGGCGCTCGACCGGGGCCACGAGGTGGTCGCCCTGGTTCGCAGCCCGCAGCGGTACGCCCCGCCCGCGCGGGGCGGGGTCGAGGTCCGGCAGGCGGACGTGACCAGGCCGCAGGAGTTCCCGGAGCTGGCCGACGTGGACGTCCTCGTCTCCGCGCTCGGCATCGGCAAGGGCGACGGCCCGGGCACCCTGCTGGCCGGCGCCCGGCTGGTGGCGGGGCTGCCGGTCCGCACCCTCTGGCTCGGAGCGCTCGGCTCGGGAGCCTCGACCGGCGCCGGCGGCGGGATCTACCACGGGGTGCTGAAGCTGTTCGTCGGCAAGGAGCTGGCGGAGAAGGGCGCGGCCGACACGATCGTGCTGGCCGGGGGCGCCACCGTCTTCCACGCGCCCGACCTGCGGGTCGGCGAGGTCGGCGCGGCCCGGCGCAACGTCCCGCTGGCGCAGTACCCCAGGCCGCTGCTGCCGCCGCACGCCTCCCGCGCCACCGTCGCGGCGCTGATGCTGGACGAGGCCGAGGCGCCGACGGCCGGTGCCGGGATCCTCGTCCCGACGGCGGGTGCGGCGTGAGGGCGGGCTACGTCGCGATCGAGGAGGCCGTCGCGATCCCCGGCCTCGCCGAGCGCCGCCCCCCGTTCCCGGTGCCGGCCGGCCTGGACCCCGCCTTCGTCGCCGACGTGGTCCGGCGGCTGCCCGACGTCACCGGGCTGCGGCTGCCGGACATGGACGCCAACGGCATCGCCGTCCAGGTGCTCTCGCTGACCGTCCCCGGCATCGAGGCGGACCCGGACCCGGCCCGCGCGGTGGCGAACGCCGGTTACGCCAACGACGCGCTGGCCGCGATCGTCACCGCGCACCCCGACCGGTTCGCCGCCTTCGCCGCGCTGCCGCTCCAGGACCCGGCCGCCGCCGTCGCCGAACTCCGGCGCGCGGTGCGGGAACTGGGCTTCAAGGGCGCCCTGGTCAACGACCACGTCCAGGGCAGGTACCTCGACGACCCCGCCTTCGACGCGCTCTGGGCCGCCCTGGCCGAACTCGACGTGCCGCTCTACCTGCACCCGGGCATGCCGCCCGCGGACTCCTGGCACGTGCTGTCCGGCCACCCGGAGATGGACGGCGCACTGTGGAGCTGGCAGGCCACCACGGGCGGGCACGCCATGCGGATCGTCCTCTCCGGCGTCTTCGACCGCCACCCGGCGGCCCGGATGATCCTCGGCCACGCGGGGGAGTTCCTGCCCTTCCAGCTCTCCCGCTTCGACTCGCGGTACGCCACCCTCAGCCCCCCGGCCCCGCTGCTGCGCCGCCCCTCGCAGTACTTCGGCAGCAACGTCCTGGCCACCACCAGCGGGGTGCTGTCCCCGGCCGCGGTCGAGGCGCTGGTGCACGTGCTCGGCCCCGAGGCGGTGCTCTTCGCCGTGGACTACCCCTACGAGAAGACCGCCGCCGCGGTCGCCGCCCTGGAACGGACCGGCCTCCCGGAGGAGGTCAAACACCGCATCGGCTCGACCAACGCCCGCAACCTGCTGCGCCTCTGACGCATCATCAGTCGCCCGGGCGCCGACCGGGCGGGGCGTCCGTCAGGTCGGCGCCGGGCCGCAATCCGGGCGGGTGCTCCCGGGCGCGCGGAGAGCGCTGCCCGACCGCGTCGTCAGCGGGCGGCCGCGAGGGTTTCGAGCAGGCGGGTCACCGAACTGCCGAGTCCCCAGCGGGCGGTGAGGGCTTCGAGGGCCACGGGGTCGCGGGGCTCGCGGGGGAGGACGGGGTCGAACTCCGGGAGCGGGACGTCGGTGGCGACGCGGACGACGGTGGGGGCGACGTCGAGGTAGGCGGCGCCCTCGATGAGGTTCCTGCGGCGGGCCGGGGTGAGCTTGGAGGCGGAGTCCGCCGCCGCGGCGCGGATGGCGGCCAGGTCGCCGTACTCGCGGATGAGCTGGGCCGCGGTCTTCTCGCCGATGCCCTTCACGCCCGGCAGGCCGTCGCTCGGGTCGCCGCGCAGGGCGGCCATGTCGGCGTACTCGGCGCCGGTGACGCCGTACTTCTCCAACAGGGCGGCCTCGTCGACGAGCTGGGCGGCGCCGACGCCCTTGACCGGGTAGACGACCTGCACGCCGCGGGCGTCGTCGACCAGCTGGAAGAGGTCCCGGTCGCCGGTGACGATCCGGACCGGGCCGGTGGCGCGGGTGGCCAGGGTGCCGATCACGTCGTCGGCCTCGTAGTCGGGGACGCCGACCCGGGCGATGCCCAGGGCGTCCAGCACCTGCTCGATCACCGGGACCTGCGGGGCCAGGGTGTCCGGGACCTCCTCCTCGCCGTCCTGCGCGGCCTCGGCGACCCGGTGGGTCTTGTAGGTGGGGATCAGGTCGACCCGCCACTGCGGGCGCCAGTCGGCGTCCGTGCAGGCGACCAGCTGGTCCGGGCCGTGGTCGTGGACCAGGCGGGAGATGAAGTCGAGCAGGCCGCGCACCGCGTTCACCGGCTCGCCCTGCGGGGAGCGCAGCGAGTCCGGGACGCCGAAGTAGGCGCGGAAGTAGAGGCTGGCGGTGTCCAGCAGCATCAGGCGGGGCGCGGTCGGGACGCTCGGAGCGGTCGGTGCGGTCACCCCCCGATCATGCCGCATCCCGCCGACAGCCCCGGGGCGGTGCGCCGTCAGTGCGGGTGCGGGCCCGAGCGGTGCACCGGTCCGTGGGTGTCCCCGCAGTGGTCGCGGCCCTGCTCCCCGGCCGAGGCCGCGGCGGCCGCGCTGTTCGGGGAGATCTGCAGCAGCCCGTCCGGGCCGTCCTCGCCGACGTGGTCGACCTGGAGGGTGGCGTGGGTGATCCGGTACTCCTCGCGCAGCCGGCGCTGCAGCTCGTGCTGCACCGCGTGGCAGTCGCCGCCCGGGGTGACCAGGACGTGCGCCGACAGCGCGGGCTGGTTGGAGGTGATCTCCCAGATGTGCAAGTCGTGGATCTCCTCCACCTGCGGGACGGCCACCAGCCGGTCCGCCACCGCGTCCGGGTCGATGCCGGCCGGCGCGGCCTCCAGGAAGATCCGCGCGGAGTCCCGGACCAGCCCGATCCCGGCCCGCAGCATCAGCGCCACCACCACCAGCGAGGCGATCGCGTCGGCCCGGACGAAGCCGGTGAACAGCACCACCGCGCCCGCCACCGCCGTCGCCACGAACGCGTACAGGTCGGTCAGCACGTGCTGGAACGCGCCCTCCACGTTCAGCGAGGACCGGTTCGCCTTCGACAGGCACCAGGTCGCCGCGACGTTCACCACCACGCCCACCAGCGCCGTCACCAGCACCAGCGAGCCCTGCACCGCGGGCGGCGAGACCAGCCGGGTCACCGCCTCGTAGCCCAGCCAGGCCGACAGCACCAGCAGCGTCACCCCGTTCGCCTGCGCGGAGAGGATCTCGGCCCGCTTCAACCCGTACGTGTAGCCGCCGCGCGCCGGACGCGCCGCCAGCCGCATCGCCACCAGGGCCAGCGCGATCGACGCGGCGTCGGTCAGCATGTGCGCCGCGTCCGAGATCAGCGCCAGCGAGCGGGCCGCGAAACCGACCACCACCTCGCCCGCCATGAACACCACCAGCAGGACCAGGGCGCTCCACAGCCACTTGCGGTCCGCGTCCGCCGAGACCGCGTGGCTGTGCCCGCCGTGCCCGCCGTGCCCGCCGTGTTCGTGCTCGTGGTCGTGGTCCTGCCCGGCCATCGGGATCCCTCCGTTCTGGTGTCCGCACCGGAAGTGAACCCCAGATCGGAGGAAGATCCAAAGGCTGCAGTGGTGACCGTTGTCGTTCTCCCGCGCGCCCCGCATCGGCGCAGCCCGCACCGCACCCCGGCGGGAACCAGCCCAACGGGGGACACCGCACTGGGCCGACCGGACGCGGGGCCCCGGCGGGCGGGGCCTCAGCGCACGGGAGCGACCGGGACGACCGGGGCGGCCGGGGCGGTGAGCGGGGCCAGCCGGGTCGCGTGCACCAGGGCGCGGGCCACCCGCAGGTCCTCGCCCTGCTCGGGGTGCCACTGGACGCCGACGGTGAAGCCCGCGCCCTCGACCGCCTCGACGGTGCCGTCCTCGGCGTACGCGCTGACGGTCAGGCCCTCGCCGAGGCGGGCCACCGCCTGGTGGTGGAAGGTCGGGACGGAGACCGACTCCTCCGGCAGCAGGTCCGCGAGCAGCGTGCCGGGGACCGGGCGGACCGCGTGCCGCCCGTACTCGCCGGGCTCGCCGAGGTGGCTGAGCTCCTCGCCGACCACGTCCGGCAGGTGCTGGAACAGCGAGCCGCCGCAGACCACGTTCAGCAGCTGCATGCCCCGGCAGATGCCCAGCAGCGGGGTGCCGGCGGCGAGCGCGGCGCGGATCAGCGCGGCCTCCCACAGGTCGCGCTCGGGGGCGCAGGCCACCGTCGCCGGGTGGGGGCGCTCGCCGTACAGGGCCGGGTCGACGTCCTCGCCGCCCGCGATCACCAGGCCGTCCAGCCGGGCCACCACGGCCGCGGCGTGCTCCGGGGCGTCCGGCGGCAGCATCAGGGCGATCCCGCCGGCCTCGCGCACCAGCTCGGGGTAGCGCGCGGGGAGCAGGACGGAGCGCATGCTGTCCCACCGCCCCCAGCCGGCGTCGATGAGGAAGGTGCTGATGCCGATCACGGGGCGAGAAGTCATGGCGCGCATTCTGCCGCCCGTGCGCGCCCCCTGCCGCGCGACCCACCACCCGCACGCGCCCCATCAGGCGCGTGGAGCACAGCACACGCCCCCCACTGGAGCCGGGACGGCACAAGGGGCCGTCTCGGGACCGCCCCGGGAGCGGTCCGGGAACGGCCCGGCGGGGCCCGGCGGGGGCGAGCGGGCGATTCTCACCGGAATCTCATCGCCGGACACCCGTTTGCGGCCCCGCGCTGATTTCCCGCTTATCCGCAGCCCCCTAGGGTCTCTACCGTGAGCGAGCAGCAGATTCCGGCCGGGTGGTACCCGGACCCAGTCGACACCGACAGCGACCCCCGCCCCCAGCGCTGGTGGGACGGCAAGGGTTGGACCGCCGAGACCCGCCCGGCCCCCGCAGCGCAGCCGGAGCCCGCGGACGCCGCACCGGCCCCGGGCCCCGCCGCGGGCACGGGCGCTCCCGGCCCCGAGGACACCGCCGTCCTGGAGGGCACCGTGCTGGACGCCTCCGGGCAGACCGTGCACTACCCGCCGCTGCCCCCGTACGCCGGGCAGTTCGCGGCCGAGCCGGCCCCCCGCAAGTCGTCCAAGCCGTCCAAGCCGGTACTGGTGGCCGCCTCGGTCGCCGCCGTGCTCGGCCTCGCGGTCGGCTCCGGCGTCACCTACCTGGCGATGGACGGCCACCGGGACGGCACCAAGTCCGCCGCCCCGAGCTCGGACGGGCGCCACTACGGCGGCAACGGCTTCGGCGGCGGCCAGGGCGGCGGCAGCCGGAACGGCAACGGCAACGGGAACGGGAACGGGAACGGCAGCGAGAACGGCAACCCCAGCAACCCGTTCGACTTCGGCGGCGGCAGCGGGAACGGCAAGGGCGGCACCGGAGGCAGCGGCGGTGGACTGGGCGGCGGTCCGGGCGGGAACGGCGGCGGCAGCGGGACGAACGCCAAGACCGCGATCGACATGGTCAACGGCATCTCGCTGCCGATCCCGAGCGGCTGGACCGGCGGCACCACCCAGGACGGCTACGCCGGCATCTACACCGGCAGCTACACCTGCGTCGACGGCGCGGACAACTGCTCGCTGGGCGGGGTCACCACCGGCAAGATCAGCGGCACCGACGCCAAGCAGGCCGCGCAGGACGACATCGCCGCCGCCGCGAAGGACTCCTACGGCGACCTGAAGGGCCACAAGGAGCTGAAGAACGAGGCGGTCACGGTGGCCGGCCGCTCCGGCTACCTGGTGCGCTGGCAGGTCGACGCGGCGAAGGGCAACCCGGGCTACGTGGAGACGGTGGTCTTCCCGACCGCCGACGGCAAGGCGCTGACCGCCGTCCACTTCGGCTTCGACATCGCCGACAAGGCCCCCGGCCCGGACCAGATGGACAGCATCCTGAAGAGCATCACCAAGGTCGACGCCGGCTCCTTCGCGGGCGGCTCGGGCGGCACCACCACCTGACCGGCGGCACCACGACCTGACCGGTCCCCTGTCCGCACCACGCTGTCCGCACCACGGCCCGGCGCACCGCCCCCACCACCCGGAGGGGGCACCGCGCCGGGCCGCAGCCTTGCCGTCCGGACGCTCAACCCCCGTCGCGCAGCAGGGTGTTGAGCCGGGCGGCCTGCCGGATCAGGTGGTTCCGCTCGGCCTCCGTCCCGGCCGCCCCGGCGGCCCGGGCGTACAGCTCGGCGGCGGTCGGCAGGTCGCCGGCCCGCTCGTGCAGGTACGCGCGGGCGGCGGTGTGCCGGGGCAGCGACCCGTCCAGCGCGGCGAGCGCGGCCAGGCCCGCGCGGGGGCCGTCCGCCTCGCCGACGGCGACCGCCCGGTTCAGGCGCACCACGGGGTTGTCGGTCAGCGCGGCCAGTTCGTCGTACCACTCGACGATCTGCACCCAGTCGGTCTCGGCGGCGGTCGGCGCGTCCGCGTGCAGCGCGGCGATCGCGGCCTGGGCCTGGAACTCGCCGAGCCGGTCGCGGGCCAGCGCCGCCTGCAGGACGGCGACGCCCTCGGTGATCGCGGCGGTGTCCCAGCGGGTCCGGTCCTGCTCGGCCAGCGGCACCAGGCTGCCGTCCGGCGCAATCCGCCCGGCCCGGCGGGCGTGGTGCAGCAGCATCAGCGCCAGCAGGCCGGACACCTCCGGGTGGTCGATCCGGGCCGCCAGCTGCCTGGTCAGCCGGATCGCCTCCGCGGCCAGGTCGACGTCCCCCGAGTAGCCCTCGTTGAAGACCAGGTACAGCACCCGCAGCACCGTCGCCACGTCCCCGGGCCGGTCCAGCCGCACGCCCGAGACGGTGCGCTTGGCCCGGGAGATCCGCTGCGCCACGGTGGCCTCCGGCACCAGGTACGCGGCGGCGATCTGCCGGGTGGTGAGCCCGCCGACCGCGCGCAGCGTCAGCGCCACCGCCGAGGACGGCGTCAGCGACGGGTGCGCGCACAGGAAGTACAGCCGCAGCGAGTCGTCGCGGTCCGGCACCGGCCCTGGCCCCGGCTCCTCCTCCACCGCGTCCTCGCGGCGGCGGCGCGCGGTGTCGGCCCGGGCCGCGTCCAGGAAGCGCCGCCACGCGACGGTCACCAGCCAGCCCTTCGGGTCCCGCGGGGGCTCGTCCGGCCAGCGCCGGACGGCCTCCACCAGGGCTTCCTGGACGGCGTCCTCGGCCGCCGCGAAGTCGGCCCCGCGGCGGACCAGGACGGACAGCACCTCCGGGGTGAGGACGCGCAGCAGCGACTCGTCCACGGCCGAGGACGCCATCCCGTTCACTCCGTGACGGTCGGCGGCTCGGACATCACCGGGCGCAGCTCCAGCCACTCGCGGATCGGCTCCCCGCCCGCGCCCGGCGCCGCCGACAGCTCGGCGGCCAGCTCCAGCGCCCGCTGGTGGCTGTCCACGTCGATGATCATCCAGCCGGCGATCAGGTCCTTGGTCTCCGCGAACGGCCCGTCGGTCACCGGCGGCTTCCCCTCCCCGCCGTACTGCACCCACGTCCCCTCGGGCGCGAGCGCCTGCGCGTCCACGAACTCGCCGGTCCCCTCCAGCTTCGCCGCGAAGTCCCGCATGTACTGGATGTGCGCGGTGACCTCCTCCGGCGTCCACTTGTCCATCGGCACGAACCCCTCGGGCTCCGGCGCGCCGCGGTAGTGCTTGAGCAGCAGGTACTTCGCCATGGTTCTCACTCCTCGGTCCTCGTGCGGCCCATTGTGGCCGCCTCCACCCCTGGGACGGAGCCGCTCGCGGGTTCTCGACACGGACGCGGAGAAAAACTTCCGGAGTTTTTCCGGACGGGGCCAGCCCTGTCAGAACGGCGGCTCGAGGAACGCGGCGGGTGCAGTACCGCCCAGCAGTTGGCGCAGGGTTTCGGCCAAGCCGTGCTCGTCGTTCACGTGCCTGAACCACGACAGGCCGTCCAGGACGCGGGCCAGGCCGTCGTCGACGAGCGCGTCGAGGACGGTGCGCAGCTCGTCCGGGACGGGGCCGTCGTCCAGGCAGAGCCGGGCCATCGCGGCGGGCACCCGGACGTCCGCCGGCCGCACTGGGTCGGACCACAGCGCGTCGCACCAGGCGGCGGTGGTGTGCGGATCGGAGTGGGAGCGGGCCAGTTCGGCGGCCGCGAGCACCAGGGACGCCCGGACGCCCGGCACCGGCACGGCCGGAAATCCCCCGAAAAAGTTCCGCCGCCCGGCTCTCCGAACACCCCTTCCCGGCCCCCGGCGGCCACCTGACCGGCCGCGGAGCAGCCCCCCGACCTCCTCGTCCGGGCTGCTCCCGAAGGCCCGGCAGCGGCCCGCCCGCGACCTCGCCGCACCCGCTCTGACCTGGCCTTTAGCCCTTCCCCTCGGTAGAGTCCGGGCAGACCGGAAGGGGGGCCGGATGGACCGGACCGTACGCACCGTCGAGGACGTCTTCGCACTTCTCGACAGCCTGTTCAGCACCGCACCCGGGGCCGACGGAGGCCGGCTCGCCACCGGGGACGGCCGGGACTACTGGGACCGCTTCTACACCGACCGCTCCCGGCCGGTCCCGTTCTTCGCGGAGAAGCCCGACGAGAACCTCGCCGCCCACCTCGACCGCGGCCTGCTCGTCCCCGGCCGCGCCCTCGACCTGGGTTGCGGCCACGGCCGCAACGCCCTCCACCTGGCGGCCCGCGGTTTCCGGGTGGACGCCGTCGACCTCTCGCCCGTCGCCGTCGCCTGGGGCGAGGAGCGGGCCCGCGCGGCGGGCGCGGACGTCCGCTTCCACTGCGGCGACGCCTTCGCCCTGAGCGCGGACGAACTGCCCGGCCCGTACGACCTGGTCGTCGACTCGGGCTGCCTGCACCACCTGCCCCCGCACCGCCGGATCGGCTACCTGGCGCTGCTCGACCGCGTCCTGGCCCCCGGCGGCCACCTCGCGCTCACCGCCTTCGCGGCCGGCCCCGACGGCACGGGCAGCGAACTCTCCGACGCCGAGCTCTACCGCGCCCGCAGCCTGGAGGGCGGCCTCGCCTTCACGCCCGACGGGCTGCGCCGGATCTTCGCCGACCTCACCGAGGTCGAACTGCGCCGGATGCGCGGACAGCCGGACGACTCCGAGCTGTTCGGCGTCCCGTTCCTGTGGACGGCGCTGTTCCGCCGGGACGCCGCGTGGTAGCCGGCCGGGCCACCCGGCCGGCTCCGCCCGTGGGGAACGGTCAGGAGGGGCCGCGTTTCGCTTCCTCGGCCCGGACGTACGCCCTCGCCCGTTCCCGCGCCGAGCGGATCCAGCCCCGCGGATCCGCGTCGTGGCGCGCGCACTCCTCCAGCCACCGGCCGAGCCCGTCGGCGATCTCGTCGAGCGAGCGGAGCCACTCGCCCGCACCGGGGCGCCCGTGCCAGTGGACGCCGGGACGGTCCGGATCCCGGCAGAGGTCGAAACCGTGCAGGTACTGCAGGGCCGTCACCACCAGCGGGTCCTCGAAGTCGGCACTCGCGCCCGGGCCCTCCACCCACGGAACCGCCCACGCGTGCACCGCGCCACGGCTCACCTCACCGCCGGCCAACGCACGCCACCGCGCAGCCACCTCCAGGCGCCCGGGCGGGAGGGGCGCCGCTTCCGGAACGTCCACGGGCCCACCCTCCCAGCCGGAGGGCCGAGGGCGCACCCCGATTCCTCCCGGTCACTTCACCCCGGGGCCCGTCACAGGAAGGTGTGCCCCTCGCCCCGGTAGGTCGGCACGGTCTCGGTGACCGTGTCGCCCTCGACCAGGTGCAACCGCTCGAAGCGCTCGCAGAGTTCACCGGCCTTCGCGTGCCGGAACCAGACCCGGTCGCCGATCAGCAGGTCGTCCGCGGCCGACCCCAGCAGCGGCGTCTGCACCTCGCCCGCGCCCTCCTGCGGGTCGTACCGCAGCCCGGCCGGCAGGTACGGGACGGGGGAGCGGTCCGCCCCCGCCGGGCCGGACGCCGGGTAGCCGCCGCCCAGCACCGTCACCACGCCCACCCCGGGCCGCCGCACCACCGGCTGGGCGAACAGCGCCGCCGGACGGCCCCGGAACGCGCGGTAGTTGTCGAACAGCCGGGGCACGAACAGCCCCGACCCGGCCGCCACCTCGGTCACCGCGCGCTCCGCGACCGTCGACTCCACGCTGCCCGTGCCGCCGCCGTTCACGAACTCCAACTCGGCCACCTGGCGCACCCGTTGCACCACCTCGGCACGCCGCACCGCCAGCTCCGCGCGGGCCTTCGCCTGCATCAGCCGCACCGCCGCCGACCGCAGCGGCCGCCCCGCCACCGCGTCCCCGACGCCCGCCACGTGGCCCTCGTACGCCATCAGCCCGACCACCTCGAACCCCCGGCGGCGGCCCACCAGTTCGGCGAACCGGCCGAGCTGCTCGGGCGTCCGCAGCGGCGAGCGCCGCGCCCCCACCCGGATCCGGCCGCCCAGCAGTTGCAGCGAGGTGTCCAGCTCCAGGCAGACCCGCACCGTCGCCGAACCCTCCCGGGCCGCGTCGATCAGGTCCAGTTGCGCCACGTCGTCGACCACCACGCTGACCTGGCGGGCCAGTTCCGGGTCCGCGGTCAGCCGCCCGAACGAGGCCCGGTCCGCCGAGGGGTACGCCAGCAGCACGTCGGTGAACCCGGACTCCACCAGCCACAGCGTCTCCGCCAGCGTGAAGCTCATCACCCCCGCGAAGCCGTCCATCCCGAGCACCCGCTCCAGCAGCGCCCGGCACCGCACCGACTTCGACGCCACCCGGATCGGCTTCCCGCCCGCCCGCCGCACCAGGTCCGCCGCGTTGGCGTCGAACGCGGCCAGGTCGACGACGGCCAGCGGCGTGTCCAGGTGCGCCGTCGCCCGGTCGTAACGGGCCCGGTCGGAGACGGTGCCACCGGTCGCGGCGGCTTCAACGAGTGCCATGGGCGCAGACTGCCACATCCCCCTACTGGACGGTAGATCCATCGGACCCCCAATCCCGGCCACCCCGCCCCACCCCACCCCGCACCGCTACCGCCTCGCCTCGCACCGCCTCGCACCGCACCGCGACTCCGACCGGCCCCGGGGTAAACGTGGCATACGCTCTCGGGGTGGAGCGCAAGAACATCCCCAATCCCGGGTTCGCCGAGGACGACGGCACCGCCGACCCCGCCCTCGTCGCGGCCCTCACCGCCTGGCAGCAGGACCCGGCCACCGAGCCCGACCTGCTCGCCGCCCTCACCCCGAGCCGGCTGATGGTGCCCATCGTGGCGCTGCTCGGCGAGGTCGAGGTGGGCGCCGACGGGCACAAGCACGAGAAGACCAGCGACATGGCGGTCCCCCTCGTCGAGGCCCCGGACGGCCGGCGCGCCCTGCCCGCGTTCACCTCGCTGGCCGCGATGGCCAGTTGGCGCGCGGACGCCCGCCCGGCCCCGGTGGTCGCCCCGCAGGCCGCGATGGTGGCCTTCGCCGAGCGCGCCGACACCCTGCTGATCGACCCGGCCGGCCCGGTCACCTACCAGCTCTCCGGCGCCCGGCTGCGCGCCGTCGCGGAGAACCGCCGCTACCTCCCTCCGCACCGCGACCCCGAGGTGCACCGGGCCCTGCGCGCCCTGCTCGCCGCCGAACCGGCCGTCACCGCCGCCCACCTCGCCCCGGCCGCGGACGCCGACGCCACCCTGGCCCTGGTCCTGGCCGACCCCGCCACCGACCCGGCCGCCGTCCAGGCCCTCGCCAACCGCCTCGGCCAGGCCCTCGCCACCGACCAGGCCCTGCGCCTGCGCCTCGACCAGGGCCTCCAACTCGCCTTCCTGGCCCGCCCCCTCGACCAGTCGCCGTTCTACGCTGCGAACACGAACGGGTGAAGTGGCGCAACCCTGGTTCGTGTTCGGAGTGGTGTGCCCGGACGGTCGCCGCCCCTCGGTACGTTGAGGTCTCCCAGGCCCGCTGACGGTGTGTCAGCGGGCCTCGCACCCAAGGAGACTCCGTGTTCTCGAGGACCAAGCGGGCCGCCTGCTCGGCAACGCTCGCCTTTGCCGCTGCCGCCGCCTTCACCGTCGCCGTGCCCGGCGGCAACGCCTACGCCATCGACCACATCGAGTGCAAGGGCGGCGAGAACTACCTCAAGATCTGGTCCCACCTCGACGGTCAGCAGAGCGTCGACTGCTACGCCAACGCCGGCCGCACCGACTTCGGCGGCTGGTGGATCGACCGGATCTCCACCGGCAACAACGACCTCGTCTACTACGACGTCAACGGCGACTCGGTGAAGATCGAGCGCTGGCACGACATCACCTTCCCCAACCACCCGCCCCGGGTGAAGTCCATCCAGATCCTCTGACCGCAGCACGCCGCCCGGCGGCCCGTGCCACCTCCACCCCGACCCGGCACGGGCCGTCAGCCCTCCCCCTCCCCGGCGGGCTCGGCCGCCTCGGAAGCCTCGGCCAGCTCGGCCAGCCGCCGCAGTTTCCCGTCGCTGTCGCTGCCCCGGTCGGGGTAGTAGACGACCAGGATGACGTCGTCCACGGGCAGCTTGTCGCGGTGCAGCCGCAGCTCGCCGACCACCGGGTGGTGCAGCGTGGTGGTGCCGCCGCCGAGGTCGCGGACGTCGTGGCGGGCCCACAGGGTGCGGAACCGCTGGCTGGACAGCGCGAGTTCCCCGACCAGCTCGACGAACCGGGGGTTGTCGGTGTCGTCCCCGATCGAGGTGCGCAGGGCGGCGACGAAGTCGGCGGTGGCCTTCGCCCAGTCCTGGTGGAAGGACTGCTCCGCCGGGTCGAGCAGCAGGGAGCGGAGCCGGTTCTCGCCGGGCCGCAGGCGCGGGGAGAGCGCCAGCGCCATCGGGTTGGCGGCCAGCACGTCGAACGCGCGCCCCTCGACGAACGCGGGCACCGGCAGGTGCGCGAGCAACTGGTGCACCCGGGCCGGCACCTGCTCGGGCCGCCGGCGCCGCGGTGCGCGCGGACGGGCCGCGACCAGGCCGAGCAGGTACGTCCGCTCGACGTCGTCGAGCCGCAGCACCCGGGCGAGCGCGTCGAGGACCTGCGGCGAGGGGTTCCGGTCGCGCCCCCGCTCCAGGCGCAGGTAGTAGTCGGGGCTGATCCCGGCGAGCAGCGCCACCTCCTCCCGGCGCAGGCCCGGCACCCGGCGGTTCCCGCCCGGCGGCAGCCCCGCCTGCGCGGGGGAGACCAGCTCGCGCCGGGCCCGCAGGTAGCGGCCGAGCCGGTTGCCGGATTCCTCGTCCTTCATACCGCCACCGTAGTGCGGCGCCCGCCGTCCAGCGGGGGCCCTGTCAGGACCAGGGAGGACGGGGGCCTCCCCGCGCCCGCCGGAACACGCCCAGGCTGGAGAGCGGAGCCGCCCCGGCCGAGGGGCGGCGGACACCCCGGGCGGCACCCCGCCGCCCGCGCCGCGGGCCCGCCCGGCCCCGGCGCCCCACCGAAGGGAAGACCCCCGTGGACCTCTCCAAGCGCACCGTCCTCGTCGTCGGCGGCACCTCGGGCATCGGCCGCGAACTGGCCCGCCGGTTCGCCGCCGCGGGCAGCACCGTGGCCGTCGGCGGCCGCGACCCGCAGGCGCTCGCCGACCTCGCCGGGGAGGGCTTCGACGCCTTCGCCGTCGACGTCACCGACGACGCCTCCGTCACCGCCGCCCGGGACGCCGTGCTCGCCCGCCACCCGGAACTGGACACCGTGGTGACCATGTCCGGCGTCATGCTGCTGGAGGACCTGCGCGACCCCGCGCACTTCGCGGCGGCCCGGACCACCGTCGACACCAACCTGCTCGGCACCGTCCGGGTGCTCGACGCCTTCACCCCGCACCTGGTCCGGCGGGGCGCGGGCACCCTCGTCACCGTCAGCTCGGGCATCGCCTTCCTGCCGTTCCCGCCGATGCCCAGCTACGCCGCCTCGAAGGCCGGGGTGCACGCCTACACCGAGGCGCTGCGCGCGCAGCTGGCGGGCACCGGCGTCGACGTGGTCGAGCTGGTGCCCCCGGCCGTCGCCACCGCCGGGCAGGAGCGGGTGAACCCGCACGCGCTGCCGCTCGACGGCTTCGCCACCGAGGTGATGGAGCTGCTCGCCCAGGACCCCACCCCGCACGAGATCCTGGTCGAGGGCGTCCGGATGCACCGCTGGGCCGAGCGCGACGGCACCTACGACGACCTGGTCGCCCAGCGCGCCCGTGCTCTGTCGATGCTCCCCGGCCGCCAGGGCTGACCCCCGCCCGGCGCGCCAACTCTCCTGCCCCGCCGGCACGTTGACCCTACGGTCCCCTCGGACCCGCCCGCCGCCCGCCACCATCGTCCGGATAACGGAAAACAGGATGTCCGATACCCGCGCCGCCGACTACCGGGGCCCATCCTGGCCGGGCCCCGGGCCGGTGTCGGTGAGGACCACGCAGCACTCGCCCGGCCGCGGATCGAGCACGGCCCGGACGGCGGTGGTGTCGAGGCCGGCCAGGTAGCCGTCCAGGAAGGCCCGGTTGAGTCCGCACACCAGGTCGGTGGCCTTGGCGGCGAGCGGGTGGAAGGGGCAGTTGTGCAGCCGGACCTCGGTCGGGCCCTCGCGGACCGGCTCGTAGCCGTACGCGTCGAGCATCCGCTCACAGAGCGTCAGGCCCCGTTCGGCGCCCAGGCGTCCGGGCCGGCTGCGCTCGCGCTCCTGCTCGCCCAGCCGCCGGCCGCGGTCCGCGGCCGCGACGGTCGCCGCGTCGGCGGCGCTGCGCCCCCCGCCCTCGCCCAGCACGCCCGCCAGCAGCAGGTCGGCGAGGAGTTCGTGGCGGCGTTCGGGGATAGTGACCGCGATCTGCGCGTCCGTGGGCTCGTAGACCTTCGGCTGGCGGCCCACCCGGCGCTGGGCGCCGGGGGCGCCGTAGCGGGCGCGCAGCAGGCCCGCGGCGACCAGCTTGTCGAGGTGGAAGGCGGCCAGCTTGCGGGAGATGCCGACGCTGGCCGCGGCCTCGTCCCGGGTGACCGGGTGCCCGGCGCGCCGGATGAAGGCGAACATCCGGCGGCGGGACTCCTCGCCGAGCACGCTCACCGACTCGATCCCGTCGATCGGTTCGGGCTGCTGGGGGGACGTGTCCTGGTCCGTCACGCTCCCACGATAACTCCCGCACGACCGGGTGAGGGTCCTGCGCTTGACGGGTGGCCGGAATAACGACAAGACTTGTTGGCGAAAAGGGAGGCGGTGCGCCATGAGCAGCAGCGCGCAACGGTGGCGCCAGGAGGCGAAGCAGCCGGTCAGTGCGGCCCTGACCGGGCCGTACGGGCACCCGTTCCACCCGATCCTGGTCACCGTGCCGATCGGCGCCTGGGCGGGGAGCCTGGTCCTCGACATCGCCCCCCACGCCGTGGGCGATCCCGGGTTCCTGGCCCGCAGGTCGATGTGGCTGATCGCCGTCGGAGCGGTCGGCGACCTCGCCACCGGCGCGACCCCGGCCGCGACTCCCGCCCCGGCCGGTGGCGTCCCGGCGGAGCGCCGCTTCCCCGTCGCCGTCGTCCTCGGCCACGGACTGCTCGCCGTCGTCACCGTCGTCCTGGTCCTACTGTCCGCGCTCAGCATCGGAGGCAGCTGACATGTCCCCCTGGAGCACTCCCGCCACCGAGCCGGTCCCCGGCGACGGCGCGACCCCGTTCCCGCCCCTGCACGTGGTGCGCGACACCAGCGGCAGGGACCTGGCCGCCGCCGAGCGGGCCGCCGCGCAGTTCCTCGAAGCCCTGGGCGTGTCCACCGACTCCGAGAGCCTGCGCGGCACCCCCGGCCGGATGGCCCGCGCCTACGCCGAACTGTTCACCCCGCGCCCGTTCGACCTCACCACGTTCCCCAACGACGAGGGCTACGACGAACTCGTGCTCGCCCGCGCCATCCCGCTGCGCTCGGTCTGCGAGCACCACCTGCTCCCCTTCGTCGGCACCGCCCACGTCGGCTACCTGCCCGGCGCGCGCATCCTGGGCCTGTCCAAACTCGCCCGCATAGTCGAGCACTTCGCCTGCCGCCCGCAGGTGCAGGAGCGCCTGACCAAGCAGATCGCCGACTGGCTCCAGGACAACCTGGACCCCAAGGGCGTCGGCGTGGTCATCAACGCGGAGCACACCTGCATGACCCTGCGCGGCGTCCAGGCCACCGGCACCCGCACCCTCACCTCCACCCTGCTCGGCATCCTGCGCACCGACCCCCGCACCCGCGCCGAGTTCCTCGCCTGCACCGGCGTCACGACCAACACCTGACGCCCCGGGCGCCCGGCCCCGCCCCTCGTCCGGACACGTCGGGCGTCGGCGAGCGCCGGGCGAACGGGGTGCCGGGGTCGGAGAGGTAGCCGCCCTTGAGCGCGCCGAAGCGCTATTAGCCGCGCCGAAGCGCTGGCAGCCGCGCGGCGGCGGACTCTGGCCCCGGCCGCCGCAACTGGCCTCCCCGCGGGGAGGATCGGCGCTTTTCGCGGGGGAGTGCGGCCCGGGCGCGCCCGGGCGGTGCCGGAGGTGGTCGCGCGCCGGTGCGCCGCCCATTGGGATGACATTGCGTAGTCGGTGGCGGGTGGCGGGGGGTGTCGCCTGATAGCCGTAGGGGTGGTCGCGGCAGGGTGTCGCCCAACTGATCGTTTACGCACGGCCTTTCCGGGCGCGAGGAGAGCGCGCCACGACGGGACGGCCCGTCGGCGACCCGCGGGTTCCCTCCCGCCCATCCACCGCCCGTCCACGAGAGGACAGCGCAACCGATGACAGCCGAGATCGCCTACGCGAAGATCCACCCCGCGATCGGGGTGGCCCGCGTGGGCAACAGCACCGCCGCGGACGGCTGGTTCCACGGCCCCGAGACGCCCGCGCCCGAGCCGGCGCCGGTCGGCTTCTACAAGGACGCCACCGGCGCGGTCAAGCGCCAGGCCGCCCGGTTCCGGCTCTACGGCTACGACGCCCAGGGCCGGGTGGTGCGGGAGTTGAAGCCCGCCGAGGCCGGGGTGGAGGTCGAGTGGGCCGTGCACGTGGCCAACCGGAAGGCCGCCTGGTACAACTTCGACCTCGCCCTCGACATCCCCGACATGCAGGGCAAGGCGTCCCTGCGCCGCAACGGCAAGACCGGCGACGCGGACCGCTCGCACCTGGTCATCGACCCCGGCCGCAAGACCCTCGTCCCCGGCGGCGAGCAGGAGGTGGAGTTCACCGGCGGCACCTGCTTCGGCGTCCCCGTCCCGCTGGGCGGGATGCGGACCGACGAGGAGGGCCGGCTGGTCGTCCTCGGCGGCAGCGGCACCTCCGCCTCGCCCGGCGGCGAGCCGCTGGTGTCCTTCGGCAACAACGACGGCTGGTACGACGACACCTCCGACGGCCCCGTCACCGCGACCCTGAAGCTGGACGGCAGGGACGTCGAGGTCAAGGGCGCCTGGGTGGTGGTCGGCCCGCCCAACTTCGCCCCGGACGTGAAGACCCCGCGCACCCTGTGGGACCTGCTGCACGACGTCTTCCGGCCCGAGCGGCCGGTCGGGGCGGGCGAGGAGGTGGTGTTCGAGCGGGACATCAAGCCGATCCTGCACCGCTTCTGCGAACTCCAGTGGGTCAACAAGGGCTACGCCACCCACCACGGCTTCGGCGGCCCCGAGGACTTCATGGCCCCCGCGCTGTACGACCGGCTCTCCAGCAAGGCCGAACGCAACCGCGAGCTGCGCCGCCAGGTGTTCACCGCGATGCGCGACTACGAGCGCGACGGCGGCCGCTCCCCGCTGCCCTGGCCGTGGTTCTACGGCGACGGCATGGCCGGCAAGCCCAAGTCGCAGCTGCAGTACATGACGCTCTCCGACACCCAGATCGCGCAGCTGGAGAAGTGGGCGAACGGGGAGTTCAGCACCGCCGCCGTGCCCGGTTTCCCGAGCCGGATCGAGGACGCGCCGATCGCCGAGCAGCCCGGCCTGCTGGACCGCGCCGCCCTGGACTTCTGCCTGGCCGACGCCTTCCACCCCGGCTGCGAGGTCACCTGGCCGATCCGGCACACCGGCCTGTACCAGGAGCCGTTCCGGATCCTGCACCGCGCCGAGGACGACCCCGAGCCCGACTACGGCCCGCAGTTGAGCGCCGAGCGGGCCCTGGGCGCCGACGGCCCGCTGCACGCCCAGCCGCCCGGCGGGCTGACCCGCTGGATGGCGATCCCCTGGCAGACCGACACCGCCAGCTGCCGCTCCGGCTACGAGTCCAACGCCCTCCCCAAGGGCCGCTACGACCCGCACCTGCCGACCTTCTGGCCCGCCCGGGTGCCCAACCACGTCCTCACCGAGGAGGACTTCCGGATCGTCAACCAGGAAGGAGGGAAGGGCAGTTCGGAGGACGAGCGGCTGGACGCGTTCGCCCGCCGGGCCTCCTGGCTGCGCGGCCTGCGCGGCGAGTACAAGGAGCAGCTCGCCCAGGCGGCCAAGGAGTGGTACCACTTCGGCATCGTGGAGACCCGCCGCTACACGGTCGGCGACGGGAAGTTCCCCGCCACCGTCCAGGTCGAGTCCGTCCCCGGCTTCCCGCTGGAGGGCGTCTCGCCGGACCGCAACCTGGTGACCGTGCACGTCCCGGAGGCCACCGCACTCGACAGCGCCGCCTACAGCGGCGTGCTCGGGGGCGTCGCCGAACGGACCGGCTACAGCGCCGAGGAGATCACGGTCGGCTACATCGACAAACTCGACCCGTTCGGCGAGGAGTCGGCCAACGGCGGCGGCGCCCGCCCCGCGGACGGCGGCGCGTGAGCCCGGCCGCACCCGCCGCGCCCCGCGTCCCCCGGGCCTCCCGCGTCCCGCTCTTCGACGTGGTTGTGGCGGGCGGCGGCCCGGCGGGTGCGGCCGCCGCCCTCGCCCTGGCCCGGGCGGGCCGGACGGTGCTGCTGGCCGACGCCGGACGCGGCCCGGCCCCGGTCGGCGAGGCACTGCCCGCCGCCGCCCGGGTGCTGCTGCGCGACCTGGGCGCGGACGGCGTCCTGACGCACGGCCACCTGCCGTGCCTGGCCAACCGCTCCGCGTGGGGCGGAACGGCCCTCGGCTCGACGGACAGCATCCTCGACCCGCACGGCCACGGCTGGCACCTCGACCGCCCGCTGTTCGACCGCCGACTGCGCGACCGGGCCCGGGCGCAGGGCGTCACGCTCGCCACCGGGACGGCGGCCCGCCCGCTGGAGCGCACCGCCGACGGCGGGTGGACGGTGGCCCTGGGCGGCCGGGAGCCGGTCCGCTGCCGGTGGATCGTGGACGCCACCGGCCGCCGGGCCGCCGTCGCCACCGCCTACGGGGCGCGCCGGCTGGTGAGCGACCGGCTGCTCGCCGTCCACCTCACCCTCGGCCCCACCGCGCACCCCGCCGACACCACCACCACGGTCGAGGCGGCCCCCGACGGCTGGTGGTACACCGCACCGCTGCCCGCCGGCCGCCGCCTGCTCGCCCGGTACACCGACGCCGACCTGCCCGCCGCCCACCGGACCGCCCTGCCGGCCGGCCTCGCGGCCACCCGGCACATCGGCCCCCTCGCGGCCGCCCACCCGTGGCCCCCGGCCGCCGCGCCCCGGCGCGCGCCCGCCCACACCGCCCGCCTCGACACCGTCCACGGCGACGGCTGGACCGCCGCCGGGGACGCCGCCCTCGCCTTCGACCCGCTGTCCTCGCAGGGCATCCTCACCGCGCTGTTCACCGGCCTGAGCGCGGGCACGGCCGTGCACGCCCACCTGGCCGGCGACCCCGGCGCCCTGCCCGGCTACGCGCGCACCGTCGACCAGGTCCGCGCCACCTACCTGCGCAACCACCGCACCCACTACGCCGCCGAACAGCGCTGGCCCGACCGGCCGTTCTGGCAGCGCCGCCACACCCCCGCCCCCCAGGAGGCCCGCGCATGAGCACCGCACCCCTCGCCGACACCGTCAGCGCCGACGCCGCCGACCGGCACGGCCACCGCTTCCTGCTGATCGGCCAGAAGACCGTCTCCAGCTCCCACCTCGGCCTGTCCTACGTCCCGATCCGCGCCTTCCAGCCCGCCGACCTGGCCCCCGCCGCGACGCCCACCGTCCCCTCGCTCAAGGACCCGCACGGCGCCGCCCCGAAGAGCCCGCCGACCCCCGGCACCCGCTGCGAGGGAAAGACCGGCGACCGCCCGGTCCCCTTCACCGCCGGCCGCCAGGACCGGTGGAACAACACCTCCCTCAACAAGAAGGCCTGACCCGCGCCACCACCGGGATCCCGCGCAGCCGCACCGCTCCGCGAAACCCCGCACCGCCCCCCACCGCCGATCCCCCCGATGCTCCACCGAAGGGCCGCCACCCATGTCCGACACCAGCTTCGCCTTCCCCGAGGACCTGCTGCGGCCGACGGCCGGCCCGGGCGGCCGGGCCGCCGTGATCGGCACGGGCACCGCCGGGCCGGTGCGGGCCCGGTGAGCCGGCCGCAGCCGCTCGGCCGCGCCGACCTGCTCGCCGCGCTGACCCCCGCGCCGGACGCCTCGGAACGGGTCGGCGTGGAGGTCGAGTGTGCCCTGCTCGACCCGGTCACCGGCGTCGGGGCCCGCTACTCGGGCCCGCACGGCGTGCGGGCCGTGCTGGCCGCGGTGCTGGAGCGCTGGGGCGGCGAACCCGAGTACGACACCGGGCAGTTGACCGGTGTCCGGCTGCCCGGCGGCGGCAGCTTCACCCTGGAGCACGGCGGCCAGATCGAGTACTCCTCGACGCCCGCGCCCGGCGTCGGCGGCGCCGTGGACGAGGTGCGGGCGGCACTGGAGCGGCTCGCCGACCTGGCGGCCGGCTTCGGCCTGGCCCTCGTCCCGGGCGGCAACCTGCCGTTCGGCCGGCTCGCCGACGTCGAATGGGTGCCGATGACCCGCGGCGCGGCCATGCGCCGCTACTTCGCCGGCCTCGGCCCGGCGGGGGAGCGGGCGCCGCAGGTGATGGCGCTCTCGCTGTCCACCCAGGCCACCCTCGACTTCCTCGGCCCCGAGGACCTCACCCGCAAGCTGCGGATGCAGACCGCCGTCGCCCCCGCGGTCTCCGCGCTGCTCGTCAACTCCCCACTGCTGGAAGGCCGTCCGTGCGGCCTGCTGTCCCACCGCAGCTGGGCCTGGCTGCGGACGGACCCGCTCCGCACCGGCCTGCTGCCGCCCGCCCTGCGCGCCGACGTGAGCGCCGGGGACCTCGTCGACTGGGCGCTCGGCATCCCGCTGATCCACTACCGCACCGCCGACGGCCGCTACCACCGCGCCCCCGGCGGCACCTTCGCCGACCTGCTCCGCGACGGCCTGCCCGACGGCACCGGGCCCACCGCCGCGCACTGGGCCGCCCACCTCTCCCAGCTGTGGACCGACACCCGGGTGCGCCGCACCCTGGAACTGCGCGGCGCCGACGGCCCGCCCGCCCCGCACCTCGCCGCGCTGCCCGCGCTGTGGACCGGCCTCACCTACCACCCCGAATCCTGCCGCGCCGCCTGGGAGTTGACCCGGCACCACACCGCCGAGGAGCACCGCGCCGCCCGCGCCGAACTGCCCGCCCGCGGCCCGGACACCCGCCTCGGCGACACCCCCGTCCGCGCCCTGGCCGCCGAACTGCTCCGCCTCGCCCGGGTCGGCCTGGAGGCCCGGGTCGCCGCCGGCCTGGAACCCCCGCACGTCCCCGCCCACCTCGACCCGCTCGACGAGATCGCCGCCACCGGCCGGACCTTCGCCCACCAGTGCCTGACCCGCTGGCACGGCGACCTGCGCGCCGATCCGGCCCGCTACGTCGCCGCCCACCGGATCTGACCCCGCCGCCACCGCCACTGCGGAAACCCCCGTGACCTGCCCGCATCCGACCAGGTAAGCTCCAAACTCCACCAGCGTCCCTTACCTGCCCTGGAGCGTGCCCGTGCCCGACGAAGCGACCGTCCCCGAACTCGTCCGGGCCTGGATCGGCGGCTGGACGGTCTCCCGCGGCGCCGCCGACCCCGCCCCCGAACCCTGGGGCTGGAGCATCGACGTCGGCCAGCCGCGCCACGTGTGGCGGCACGTGCTGCCCACCCCCGCCGAGGCCGACGTCCGCAAGCTCAGCGAGGGCACCACCGTCCCCTGGACGTGGCTCAAACTGTTCGCCGAGGAGGAGCGCGTCCTGCCCTGGGTCGGCCCCGGCTGGCACCAGGACGTCCCCGGGTACCTGATGACCCTCCCGCTGCGCCCCGAGCACCCCGCCGTCCCGGCCGGCTACCGGATCACCACCTGGCACCGCGGCGGCACCGTCCGCGCCCTGGTCCGCACCGCCGATGGTGCCTTCGCCGCCCGCGGCCAGCTCGGCCTGGCCCCCGCCGTCCCGCTCGGCGGCCGCACCGACGCCCCGCTGGTCGCTGTCGCCGACCAGATCGAGACCGACCCCGGGCACCGCCGCCGCGGCCTCGGCTCGCTCCTGATGCGCACCCTGCAGCACGAGGCGCACGCGGCCGGTGCGCGCACCGCCCTGCTGGTCGGCACCACCGAGGGCCGCGCCCTCTACACCAGCCTCGGCTGGACGCTGCGCTCCCCGATGGCCAGCCTCTGGTACGACCCCGCCACCCCCACCGGCCGCCCGCCCGGCGGCTCCTGACCCGCGGCCTCCGCCCGGACGCGCCGGTGCCCGCCGGGAGGGCGCAACTCCGGGCGGGCACCAGAAAAGCGGAGCGGAGGATCAGGCGGCGATCAGCAGGCTCCGGCGCGGGGCGATCACCCGGCCGTCCGGCAGCAGCTCACCGGTGTCGTCGAACAGCAGCACCCCGTTGCACAGCAGGCTCCAGCCCTGCTCGGGGTGGCGGGCGACCGGGACGGCCGCCTCACGGTCCGCCGAGTCGGAGGACGGACACTCGGTTCGGTGCTGGCACATCCTTGTACCTCGCTTCGCTGAAAATTTGCACCGGATCAGGTGTGAAACGGCGTCAGCCGGGTAGGACGATGGGTCCTCCACCCAACCGACACCAGTGTCCGACTCCACGGGCGCTCGCGCAGCCATTTGGTGACATGCGCCACAGAAGAACGCGCGAGATCACCCGAGCGGGCGGGATTCGCCCCGATCCACGCACAGACGGGCCATGCCGTGCTGATCCGATCGGATCAGCCCGGCATGGCCCGTCCGGGTGGTGCGGGTCGGTTCCGGGCGGACGGCGGCGGACGTCAGCCGATCAGCGCGGTCGGCCGCGCCACCGGCGAGCGCTCCAGCCGGGCCAGCAACTCGGCGGCGGGCAGCGCCTGGTGCGCCGCCACCCCGAGCGGCGAGGGCGCCAACGGGATCAGCAGGTCCTCCCCGGGCTGGCCGCCGTGCAGCCACAGCGCCGAGGCGTAGTGCTCGGGCAGCGGCAGCAGCCGGGGCTCGTACCGGACGGGCGTGCCGTGGGTCAGCTGCCAGGCCTGGCGCAGCGCCCGCACGGTGGAGTCGAGGAACGGGCCGGCGCTCAGGTGGGAGAAGACCGGGCCGTCCGGCCCGTTGACCACCTCGGCGGAGGCCACCACCCCGTCCAGTCCGTCCTCGGTGAACTCGCCGACGGTCAGCGGCCCGTACTCCGGTCCGTACTCCGGCCCGCCGTCGGCACTCCGGCTGCCGCCGGTGCAGCCGTCGTGCCCGCAGGGCGAGGGCGCGGCGTCCTCGGCGCCGCCCCCGCCCAGCAGGAAGCGCCAGCCCGTGCAGTCGGCCCCGGCCAGCCGGGGTGCGGGCCCGCGCAGGGCGTGGACGGGTAGCGCGAGCAACGGGCGCGGACGCCCGGCGCCGCGCCGCAGGACGGCGGCCGAGGGCGGCGACAGCGCCGCCTCGGGGGCGAGGGCGGACAGCGCGGCGCGCAGTGCGCCGGCCGGGGGCTGGGACAGGTGCAAGGTCATGGCTGAGTCGCCTCTCCGTGCGAGATCGGCGGGCGATGCGGCATACCGGCATGGCGCCGACATGAGGGAGGTCTGGCCGTGTCCGGTTGTGCATGAGCGCCGAGTGGGTGGGCGGGTCGTCGACGAGTTCCCTCGACATCGTGGGCGTCTCGGACGGCCTGGACCGGGCCTGAGCGGCGTGCGAATTCATTCGAACAGGTGCGCAGGGTGACCTTCATATCACGTTCCGTTGTCCAGCACAACTCGAGTCCGGCCTGATCCACCGTCAGAAAGCCTGTCTCGTCCGGGTGTTCGCATCGCGGGCTATCGATCTTCGACCTGGGCATGATGCTCAGGCACTGTCGACCGAGGGGAGGGAAGGCACCCGTGGGCGAGAAGGTCGTGGCGACCCGGGCGGAACTGGCCGACCGGCAGCTGTACCGCCGCAAGCTCCAGTCCTGCCAGGACGTGCTGGGGCGGATGCTCAGGGAGGAACGGTTCGACCGCCCGAAAGCGATGATGGGCCTGGAGATCGAACTCAACCTGGCCGACGAGCGCGGACTCCCGGTGCTCGGCAACGAACAGGTCCTGGACGCGATCTCCTCCGCCGACTTCCAGACCGAGCTCGGCCGGTTCAACATCGAGGTCAACATCGCCCCGCGCCGGCTCGGCGGCCACGTCTTCGAGGACCTCCGCGAGGAACTCGACACCGGCCTGCGCTACGCCGACCGCCGGGCCGCCGCCGCGGGCGCCCGGATCGTGATGGTCGGCATCCTGCCGACCCTCGGCCTCGAACACGCCGGGCTGGACGCGATGAGCCGCAACAACCGCTACACCCTGCTCAGCGACCAGATCCTGGCCGCCCGCGGCGAGGACATCGCCCTCGACATCGACGGCGTGGAACGCCTCGCCGTCGACTCGGTGTCGATGGTCGCCGAAGCCGCCGCCACCTCGCTGCAACTGCACCTCCAGGTCACCCCCGCCCGGTTCGCCTCGGTCTGGAACGCGGCCCAGTCGATCTGCGGCGCCCAGCTCGCGCTCGGCGCGAACTCCCCGTTCCTGTTCGGCCGCGAGCTGTGGCGCGAGACCCGCCCGGTCCTCTTCCAGCAGGCCTGCGACACCCGCTCGGCCGAGCTCAAGGCCCAGGGCGTGCGCCCCATCACCTGGTTCGGGGAGCGCTGGGTCGACTCCGCGCTCGACCTGTTCGCCGAGAACCTGCGCTACTTCCCGGCCCTGCTCCCGATCTGCGACGACGAGGACCCGGTCAAGGTGCTGGCCTCCGGCGGCGTCCCCCGGCTCGGCGAGATGCGCCTGCACAACGGCACCGTCTACCGCTGGAACCGCCCCGTGTACGACGTCGCCGACGGCGTCGCCCACCTGCGGGTGGAGAACCGCTGCCTGCCCGCCGGCCCCACCGTCGTCGACACCCTCGCCAACGCCGCCTTCTACTACGGCCTGGTCCGGGTGCTCGCCGAACAGCCCCGCCCGATCTGGACCAGGCTCCCCTTCGAGCGGGCCGACCAGAACTTCCAGAACGGCGCCCGCCACGGCATCGACGCCGTCCAGTGGTGGCCCCGCAGCGGCCGCGGCGCCCGCGGCCTGGTCGAACTCCCGGCCACCGACCTGGTCCTGAACGAACTGCTCCCGCTCGCCCACCAGGGCCTGGACGAGTGGGGCATCGAACCCCGCGACCGCGACCGCTACCTCGGCATCATCGAACAACGCTGCCTCCGCCGCACCAACGGCGCCGCCTGGCAGGCCGCCACCGTCCACCGCCTGCGCGAACACCACAACCTCGACCCCAACGAGGCCATCGCCGCCATGACCCGCCGCTACATCGACTGCATGCGCACCGGCGAACCCGTCCACACCTGGCCCCTCGACTGACCCCCAGCACTCCCTCCCTCCCACTTGCGGCGTTTGACGGGAGCCTCGTCTTCCGGCCTCCTCCCCGTTCCTCTTCTTCCTGTCCTTTCTTCTCTCCGGCCCCCGCGCCGCGGGCTGCCCGGTCCTCTCCCTCCCTCCCACTTGCGGCGTTTCACGGGAGCCTCGTCTTCCGGCCTCCTCCCCGTTCCTCTTCTTCCTGCCCCTTCTTCTCTCCGGCCCCCGCGCTGCGGGCTGCCCGGCCCTCTCCCTCCCCCCACTTGCGGCGTTTCACGGGAGCCTCATCTTCCTGTGAAAGGATGATCGGCCCGGGGCAGCAGCACGCCCCGGGCCGATCGTCCGCCCCCGGGAGACCCGTGACCACCGCCTCGGCCGAGCCCGCCACCACGCCCCAGACCCCCTCGCGCCGGCTGCTCGCCGCCGAACTGCTGATCGTCCTCGGCCTCTCCCTCGGCGCCAGCGGCATCAGCTCACTGATCAGCTTCGTCGGCTCGCTCACCGAACCCGCCGCGCTCGGCAGCCAGGTCGCCACCCTCAACGCCTCCCGCGCGCCCGGCCGCCCCTGGCTCGACCTCGCCTGGCAGCTCTACTACGTCGCCCGCGGCCTGATGCCCGTCGTCCTGGTCGGCTACCTGCTGGTCCGCGAGGGCGCCGCGCTGCGCGTCCTCGGCTTCGACCTGCGCCACAAGCTCTCCGACCTCGGCCGCGGCGCCGTGGTCGCCGCCTGCATCGGCGGTTCCGGCCTCGCCCTCTACCTCGGCGCCCAGGCGGCCGGCTTCAACCTCACCGTCGCCCCCTCCGGCCTGCCCGACGTCTGGTGGCGGATCCCCGTCCTGGTCGCCTCCGCCTGGCAGAACGCCGTCCTGGAGGAGGTCGTGGTGGTCGGCTACCTGCTGCGCCGCCTGCACCAACTCGGCTGGAGCTGGCCCGCGACGATCGTCGCCAGCTCGGTGCTGCGCGGCTCGTACCACCTCTACCAGGGCGTCGGCGGCCTGGTCGGCAACATGGTGATGGGCGTGGTCTTCTGCCTGCTCTACCGCCGCTGGCAGCGGGTCGGCCCGCTGGTCGCCGCGCACGCCCTGATCGACACCACCGCCTTCGTCGGCTACGCCCTGCTGGCCGGCCACGTCAGCTGGCTGCCCTGACCCGCCCCCGCCCCGCCCCGCCGCCTACGACCTGACACCCCGTCACCGCCCGGCGGTAGGGTGTCCCGGACGAGGACGGCTACGCGGAACGGGGGAGCGGCGGATGGACGGGGAACCGGCCAGCAGCAGCGAACGGGTGCGCCGGATCTCGGACGCCCTGCACAAGCTCACCGGCCGCCCGCCGGTCGTCGACCGCACCCGCACCGGGGCCACCCGGCTCTCCGTCCGGGTGGTCGAACAGCCCGACCGCACCCAGACCCTGGCGGTGCTGCGCGTCCTCGGCCTCGGCGACCGCTTCGGCCACAGCGACAACGCCCGCTGGCCGCACGTCTGGGTCGAGATCGCCGACCGCCCCGACCCGCTCCGGAACTGACCGCGCCCCGCTCCTCAGCAGGCCCACGGGTTCGGCCAGGCCCGCGACGGGGGCCGCCGCAGCAGCCGGTCCACGTGCTCGCGCTGCAGCCCCTGCGCCGGGTCGACCGGCAGCAGCAGCCGGTCCGCCCGCAGCACGCTGCGCCGCACCAGCCGCGGCGGGATGCAGTCGTCCACCCAGGCGAACGGGCGGCCCTGCGCGTGCCGCAGGATCGGCGCCCACTTGGCGGCCGAGAACAGCTCCATCAGCGGCACCCGCGGGTCGCCCGGCTGCGGCACGTACCCGCTGAACACCACCACCGGCAGCTCGGGCAGCCCGAGCAGCGGCGCGATGTGCTCGTTGGCCCGCTCCTCCCAGGTCGTGGCCCACACCAGCTCGTAGTGGTCGGCCAGTTCGCGCAGCCAGTCGCCGTGGCGCGGTGACAGCAGGACGGAGTAGCCGAGCAGGGTGTGGGTGTCGAAGTCGCCGTCGGGGTGCGGGAACACCGGGTTCAGCACCCCGTCGACGTCGAGGTACAGCAGTGGCTTGCCCATCCGGGCCTCCCAGGGTCGCGGCCGGTTACCTGATCGGACGAGCCGGGACCCCGGGAGGTTGCAAGCTGTCAGCGACTGTCACCCGGAAGTGACGGGTTCCGGTTCGGGCGCCCCGCTGGCCGCCGCGGGAACCGCACGCTCCAACCGCCGCACCTCCGGCACCAGCAGCACCAGCCCGGCCAGCACCGCACAGATCAGCGCGCACCCCCACAGCGCCCCCGACAGCCCGAACGCCGACGCCGCCGGACCGGCCAGCGCGGTGCCCAGCGGCAGCAGCGCGAACGAGCCGAACGAGTCGTACGCCGACATCCGCGACAGCAGCTCCTCCGGGATCTCCTGCTGGAGCGTCACCATCCAGCCCACCACGAACACCGTCGTCCCCACGCCCGCCAGGAACATCGCCAGCGCCACCGGCACCAGCGGCAGGCCCAGCGCCAGCGCCAGCGGCGGCAGCCCGAACAGGCACACCCCGCCGTTGCCCACCAGCAGCAGCCGGCGCGGCTGCCAGCGCGTCATCAACGGGCCCGCCGCGACCATGCCGACGCTCAGCGCGGCCATCGCCGCACCCCACGCCCCGGCACCGCCCATCCGGTCCTCGGCGACCACCGGCCCGTACACCGCCTCCACCGCGAGCACGCAGGCGTTCATCATCCCGAACTGCACCACGATCGCCCACAGCCACCGCCGGGCCCGGAACTCCCGCCAGCCGACCCGCAGTTCGTGCACCAGCCCCGGCCCGCCGGCCTCCCGCGCGACGGCCACCTGCTCCAGCCCGACCCGCAGCGCCGCCGCCACGGCGAAACACGCCGCGTCCACCGCCAGCACCCACCCGGGCCCGATCACCGCGACCAGCACCCCGCCGAGCGCGGCGCCCGCGATCGACGCGCCGTTCATCGCCATCTTGAACACCGAGAACGCCTTCGCCGCGTGCTCGACCGGCACCGCCTGCAGGATCACCCCCTCCGCGGCCGGCGCGTAGAACGCCTGCCCGGCCCCACCCGCCGCCGACAGCACCATCAACGCCCACAGACTCGGCTGCCCCAGCAGCACCAACGCCGCCAGCACCGCCTGCGAGACGGCGTTGAACACGTTCGCCCCGACCATCACCCAGTGCCGAGGCAACCGGTCCGCCACCGCCCCGCCCACCAGCAACAGCACCACCAACGGCACCGTCCGAGCCGCCGTCACGTACCCCACCTCGGCACTGCCCCACCCGGCCCCCGAGTGCAACACCGCGAACGCCGTGGCAATCGGCGCAGCCGCATTGCCCAGCCCACTCACCACCGTCGCCGCAGTCTGAATACGGTAATTACGCCCAGCCCAGGCCGAATCAAGGAACATCACCGCCCGACCATGACCCCACCCCACCCCCACTGTCCAGCACTTTTCCCCCGCCGTAGGCTGCCACGCCACCAGGCGGTTCCCTCTCCCTCCTCGCCGGAGGCGGCTCCCACCCCCTACCCCCCCGCCGGAGGCGCCTCTCACCCCAAGTGCCCCCACAGAAAGCTCACCGTGCGCCGCCAGGCGATCTCGGCCTGCAGCGGGTCGTACGTACTGGGCGTCTTCTCGTCGTTGAGGAAGGCGTGCCCGGCCGGGTAGAAGTGGATCTCGGGTCGGCGCCCGGTCGCCTCGCCGATCCGGATCGCGGCCTCGTCGACGGTCTCGACCGGCAGCGACGCGTCCTGTTCGCCGTAGTGGCCGAGGACGTGGGCGGTCAGGCCGGTGTAGGAGTGGTCCTGGTCCGGCAGCCCGTAGAAGGGGACGACCGCGGCGATCCGGTCGCCTTCCCGGGTGGCGAGGTGCAGGGCGAGGGCGCCGCCCATGCAGAGGCCGACGGCGCCGATCGCGTCGCCGACCGTCGCCGGGTGGTCGAGCAGGTGGTCGACGGCGGCGGAGAGTTGGGCGGCGGCGCGGTCCACCGGCAGGGCCCGTTTCATCTTCGCGGCCTCGGCCCGGTCGTGGGTGACGGTGCCGCCGTACAGGTCGGGGGCGAGGGCGACGAAGCCGGCCGCGGCGAAGCGGTCGGTGAGGTCGGCGACGTGCCGGGTGAGGCCCCACCACTCCTGGACGACCAGGACGCCGGGGCCGGTGCCGGCGGGCGGGAGGGCGAGGTAGCCGTGCAGGGTGCTTCCGGGGCCGGGGAAGCTGGTGTTCTGGCGGGCGGCGCCCATGGCCTCTCCGTCGGGACGGCCGCGTGCGGCAGCTCGCGGCGGGCAGCGGGGGGTTCGACTGGTACTCCGGGCGCGGGGGGGGGGGGGGGGGGGGGGGGGGGCCGCCCCCCCCCCGCCCCCCCCGCCCCGGCCCCCCCCGGGGGGGGGGGGCCCCCGGGGCCCCCCCCCCCCGCCGCGCCCGGAGTACCAGTCGAACTTGGCGATCCACTGCGCGGAGGCGGCCACCGACAGGGCGAGCGCCCGGATCCGGTTGGGGAACATCTCGCCGAGCAGCACCCAGACCACCACGCCCCAGGAGAAGGCGAAGCAGAACACGAAGACGTGCGCGGCGACCAGCGCCACGGTGGCGTACGAGTCGGCCAGGGTCGCGCTGTCGCCGGTGCCGTGCCGGAAGGAGAACGCCCAGGCGGCCAGCCCGAGCGCGACGGCCATGCCCGCGGAGCCGGCCAGCGCCAGCGGCTTGCGGCCGATCCGGTCGACCAGCAGCATGGCGACCACGGTGCCGACCACGTTGACGATCGAGGTGGAGAGCGAGATCAGCAGCGAGTTGGACTCGTCGATGCCGACCGACTGCCACAGGAACGACGAGTAGTAGAAGATCACGTTGATGCCGACGAACTGCTGGAACACCGAGGCGCCGATGCCGATCCAGACGATCGGCAGCAGTCCGAACCGCCCGCCGAGCAGGTCCTTGAGCCGCGGCTTGTGCTCGGTGTGCAGCACCCGCCGGATCTCGGCGATCCGGGCGTCCAGGTCGACGTCCGAGCCCTCGACCTCGGCGAGCACCTTGCGGGCCTGCGCCTCGCGCCCGTCGCTGATCAGGTAGCGCGGCGACTCGGGGATGGACAGCGCCATCAGCCCGTAGACGAGGGCGGGCACGGTCTCCACGCCGAGCATCCACTGCCAGGCCTGGACGCCCGCCAGGTGGTTGGTGGACTCGCCGCCGGCGGCCTGGTTGAGCGCCCAGTTGGCGAGCTGCGAGACGGTGATGCCGAGCACGATCGCCATCTGCTGGAAGGAGGCCAGCCGGCCCCGGTACGCGGTCGGCGCGACCTCGGCGATGTAGGTGGGGGCGATCACCGAGGCGATGCCGATGGCGATGCCGCCGAGCACGCGCCACACCCCGAGCACCTCGATGCTGGGCGGGAACATCGATCCGACGCCGCTGATGGCGAACAGCGTCGCGGCGAGCAGCATGGTGCGCACCCGCCCGTAGTGGTCGGCGAGCCAGCCGGCCACCACCGCGCCGGCCGCCGAGCCGAGCAGGGCGATGGCGACCACGAACGCGGTCTCGCCGTTGCCCACCCCGAAGTGCTTCTGGATGCCGGTGACCGCGCCGTTGATCACCGCACTGTCGTAGCCGAACAGGAACCCGCCCATCGCGGCGGCGGCGGAGATGAACACCACATGGCCGAGGTGCTCGTCCCCGGCGGCGGATTGGGTAGCCAGCGGTCTCTCCCTACGTGACGATCCGTCCGGTTGCGGGCGGAAATATCCGGAGGTAATTCGATCAGCGGCTACCCCGCCGCGCGCGTCCGACACGCCAGAACCGATGAACCGTCAGTCGGACGATCGGCCGGGGCGGTCCGTCCGCGCCGCCATCCGCCGCAGCAACTGGGCCCGCGCCCCGGCGTCCTGCGGGTTCCCGGTGGCCGCGTGCCGTTCGGCCAGCCGCTCGGCGACCTCGCCCTGCAGCTCGACCGGCTTCTTGTCGTCGTACTTGAACTTGGCCCGCACCTTGCGCACCGTCAGCCGCAGCCCGCGCACGCCGGTCAGCTGCGCCCAGTACGCGTTCCCCGGCTCGACCCGGTCGGCGGGGCACTCGGGCTGGAAGTGCGCCAGCTGCCGGTTGAGGATCGCCGCCTTGCCCGCCGGGTCGTCGACCGGTTCGGCGGTGCAGGAGAACTGCACGGACGCGTAGTAGCTGGTCGGCGTGTACGGCGCGCCGCGCCAGCGGCCGGGGGCGAAGGCGTAGTCGTCGGTGACGGCCAGCGTCACGCGCGGATCGGCGCGCACCGCCGCGAACAGCGGGTTGGGGGCGGCCAGGTGCAGCAGCACCTCGCCCGCGTCGGCGTCCAGCAGGAAGTGCGTGGGCACCAGGACGGGGCCCTCGGGCCCGTTGGCGGCCAGCGTCCCGAAGTCCCGCCCGGCCGCCAGCCACTGGCGCCACTCCGGCTCGGTGCCGCGGTCCCAGCCCCGGATCAGCACGCCAACTCCCGGACGTTGCGCGGCGGTTCGACGTCGGTGTGCGGGGAGGGCAGCGGCGCGCCGTAGGCCGGGGCGACCGGCAGCACGCCCGCCCAGTACGGCAGGCCGAGGTCCTCCGGCTCGTCGTTGACGCCGCCGGTGCGGGTCTTGGCCGACACCTGGTCCAGCTCCAGCCGGATCACCGCGGTGGCCGCCAGCTCCTTGGCGTTGCCCGGCCGGCACTCGGCGGAGCGGCCCGGCACCACCTGGTCGACGATCGCGTCCAGCGCCAGCCGCAGCTCCGCGGGGTCGGTGACCTGGTGGGCGGTGCCGTGCGCCACCACCGAGCGGTAGTTGACGGAGTGGTGGAAGGCGGACTTGGCCAGCACCAGCCCGTCCAGGTGCGTCACCGTCACGCACACCGGCAGCCCCCGCTCGTCCCGCGCCCCGTGCAGCGGCCGGCTGCCGGTGGAGCCGTGCAGGTACAGCCGGCGGCCGACCCGGGCGTACAGGGTGGGCAGCACCACCGGCGCGCCGTCCCGGACGAAGCCGAGGTGGCACAGGTACCCGGCGTCCAGGACCGCGTGCACCGCCTCCTCGTCCCAGGCGGCGCGCTCCTTGGAACGGGTCGGGGTGGTGAGGTCGTCGCGGGTGTACGACCCGCCGGGGCTGTCCGGCATGACAACTCCTCTGTACTAGTGCATAATCTTCTTTGTGCTAGGAGAGTATCGGATCACCGGGCGGCGGGCCAACGAGATTGCCGCCGACGTCGAACGCGCCGTCTCCGCAGGTCAGTTGGCCCCGGGCGGCGCGCTGCCCCCGCTGCGCGAGCTGGCCGGCGAGCTCGGCGTGAACCCCAACACCGTCGCCGCCGCCTACCGCCTGCTGCGCGAACGCGGCGTCATCGAGACCGCCGGTCGGCGCGGCAGCCGGATCCGCCCCCGTCCCGCCACCACCCCCCGCGACCAGGCCCGGCTGCCCGTCCCGCCCGGCGCCCGCGACCTGTCGGACGGCAACCCCGACCCGGCCCTGCTGCCCCCGCTCGGCCCCGCCCTGGCCGCCGCGGCCGCCGGGCCCACCGTCCTGTACGGAGACCCGGTCGCCGAGCCCGAACTGCTCGCCCGGTGCCGCGCCGAGTTCCGCGCCGACGGCGTCCCCGACGGCGAACTCGCCGTCTGCTCAGGCGCGTTGGACACCATCGCCCGGGTGCTCTCGGCCCACCTGCGCCCCGGCGACACCGTCGCCGTCGAGGACCCGGGCTGGGGCAGCCTGCTCGACCTGCTGCCCGCCCTCGGCCTGCGCACCGCCCCCGTCCCGGTCGACGACCAGGGCCCGCTGCCCGGCCCGGTCGCCGCCGCCCTCGACCACGGCGCCCGCGCCCTGATCGTCACCAGCCGCGCCCAGAACCCCACCGGCGCCGCCCTCACCCCCGCCCGCGCCGCCGAACTGCGCGCCGTCCTGGCCGAGCGCCCCACCACCGTCCTGATCGAGGACGACCACGGCCACGACCTGATCGACCAGCCCTTCCACTCGCTGGCCGCCGGCACCGTCACGCACTGGACGCTGGTCCGCTCCGCCTCCAAGGCGCTCGCCCCCGACCTGCGGGTCGCCGTCAGCATCGGCGACGCCGACACCGTCGCCCGCGTCCTGGGCCGCCAGCGCCTGGACGCCGGCTGGGTCAGCCACCTGCTGCAACGCGCCGTCCTCGCCCTGCGCCGCGACCCGCCCGACCCCGCCCCCGTCTACCGGGCCCGCCGCGAGGCCCTGCTCGCCGCCCTCGCCGCCCACGGCATCCGCGCCCACGGCGTCAGCGGCCTCAACGTCTGGGTCCCCGTCCCCGACGAGACCGCCACCACCGCCGCCCTCCTCCAACGCGGCTGGGTCACCGCCCCCGGCTCCCGCTTCCGCCTCGCCTCCCCGCCCGGCCTGCGGATCACCGTCTCCACCCTCACCCCCACCGAGGCCACCACCCTCGCCGCCGACCTCGCCGCCGCCCTCTCCACCACCCCCACCACCGACTCCCGCCTCACCTGACCCGCGTGCTGATCCACCTCACCCGCCTCCGACCCGGCCGCCCCCCGCTCGCCGAGGTCCGCACCCCGTACGGCCCGGCCGTCGCCGCCTGGCGCGGCGACCCGGCCGCCCCGCCCGGCCCCTACCGCGTCGAGTGGACCCTCGACGAGGCCCGCGCCACCGTCCGCCCCGCCCCCGGCCCGGCCCCGGCCGTCCGCACCGAGGGCGGACTCCTGCTGCTGACCGGCGAGTTCGACGGCACCGGCGTGCTGCGCACCGGCGACAGCCTCGTCCTGCTCGACCTCCCCGCCCCGCCCGGCCGGATCGAGGTCGCCGTCCCGTGCGTCCACGCCGAGCTGTACCCGTACTCGACGTGACGAAGGCCCCGCCCGTCCCCGGGCGGGGCCTTCGCGCGCCGGCGGGCCTCAGCCCTTGGCCAGCAGCGCCTGCGCGTGCTCGCGCACCTCGTCGCGCGACAGGTACGCGTCGGTGTACTCGAAGTCCCGCAGCCGGGCGGGCTGGCGGGCCAGGAAGCCGGTGCGGACGAAGTCGTCGCCCGCGGTGGCGTTCAGCAGCCAGTTCGCCGCCGTGCGGTACTTCGCGGTGTTGGTGCGCATCGCCATCACGTGGTAGCCGCGGGCCACCGCCTGGGCGGGCGCGCCGTGCAGTTCGACGCCCATCGGCTTGGACACCGCGTCCTTGCCGCCGAGGTCGACGACCAGCCCGAGGTCCTTGTGGAAGTACGGCTGCAGCGGCTGGTTGCGCAGCGCCGCGACCAGGTTCTCGGCGACCCGCTTGCCCTGCCGGGCCGAGTGCTGCGCGGTGGGCGGGCACACCGCCCCGTCGCCCTTGGCCAGGTCCGGCACCGCCGCCGCGTCGCCGAGCGCGAACACGCCCTCGAACTGCGGGACCCGCATCTCCGCGGTCACCGCGAGCCGCCCGCGCACCGTCTCCGCGTCCAGCGTGCCGACCAGCGGGGAGGCGGCCACGCCGGCCGTCCAGATCAGGGTCCGGCAGGGCAGGGTGCGCCCGTCGGTGAACTTGACCGTCTCCGGGCCGACTTCGGCGATCGACACGCCCAGCGACACGTCCACGCCGCGCCGGCGCAGGATCTCCATGGCGGTGACGCCCAGCTTGTCGCCGAGTTCGGGCATCAGCTTCGGGGCGATGTCGATCAGGTGCCACTTGATCAGGTGCGGGTCCAGCCGCGGGTAGCGCCTGATCGCCGCCGTGGTCAGCCGCTGCAGGCAGGCCGCCGTCTCGGTGCCCGCGTACCCGCCGCCGACCACCACGAACTGCAGCCGGGAGGCCCGCTCGTTCTCGTCCATCGACGCGGACGCCAGGTCGAGTTGGGCGATCACGTGGTCGCGGATGTAGGTGGCCTCGGCGAGCGTCTTCATGCCGCGCGCGTAGTCCGGCAGGCCGGGGATGTCGAAGGTCCGGGTGACGCTGCCCGGCGCGAGCACCAGGTAGTCGTACTTCTCCGCCACCACCTCGTCGGTGATCTTGCGGACCACGGCGACCTTCGACCGCGGATCGATGCCGATCGCCCCGCCCGGCACGATGTGGGTGCGCCGCAGCGAGCGCCGCAGCGAGATCGCCACCGACTGCGGGGTCAGCACCCCGGCCGCGACGTGCGGCAGCAGCGGCAGGTAGAGCTGGTACGAGAACGGCGTGACCAGGGAGATCTCCGCCTCGGAGGGGGCGAGCTTGCGCTCCAGGCGGCGCGCGCACTCGAGTCCGGCGAAGCCGCCGCCGACGATCAGGATCCGAGGTCGTTCCATCTTCATCCCCTACTGTGTGCAGGTCCGTGAGTGGCAAGGACGACTGTTGGCCACACTCGCACGGGGTAACGGCGGGTGCATCTCCAACGGCTGCCGGGCGCCTGCCCGGCGGGCGCGCGGCCATGCCCCCGCCGGGGCCGCTAGGCTGTCCGGATGCTCTCCGAGGTGACGGCCGTCCGCTACGCGACGCCGCTGCGCGAAGGCGGTTCGATGCCCGGCCTCATCGAGGCCGACGACCGCCGCCTGTACGTCCTGAAGTGGGTCGGCGCGGCCCAGGGCCGCAAGGCGCTGGTGGCCGAGGTGCTGGCCGGCGAACTCGGCCGCCGGCTCGGCCTGCCGGTGCCCGAACTCGCCCTGGTCGACCTGGACCCGGTGCTCGCCCGCAGCGAGCCCGAGGTGCAGATCCAGGACCAGATGCGGGCCAGCGGCGGCACCAACCTCGGCATGGCCTACGTCTCCGGGGCACTGAACTTCGACCCGCTCTGCTTCGAGGTCGAGGACGACTTCGCCGCCCGGGTGCTCTGGTTCGACGCCCTGATCGGCAACGTCGACCGCTCCTGGCGCAACCCCAACCTGCTGGTCGCGGCCGGCGGCCTGCGGCTGATCGACCACGGCGCCAGCCTGATCTTCCACCACAGCTGGCCGGGCGCTGAGAAGTGGCGCCGCAAGCCCTACGACGCCTCCGACCACGCGCTGCGGCACGCCGCCGCCCACCTGCCGGCCGTCGACGCCGAACTCGCCGCGCTCGCCGAGCGGGCGCTGCCCGCCGCGGTCGCCGCCGTCCCCGACGTCTGGCTGGCCGACGAACCCGGCTTCGCCGGCCCCGAGGACGTCCGCGCCGCGTACACCGAACAACTCACCGCCCGCCTCGCCGGGCCCCGCGACTGGCTCCCGGAGGTGGCGTCCTGATGGAGGACCGGCCCGCCCACGACTACGAGTACGCGCTGATCCGGGCGGTGCCCCGGGTCGAGCGCGGCGAGTGCGTCAACATCGGGGTGCTGCTGTACTGCCGGGGCGCCGAGTACCTGGGCGCCCGCACCCACCTCGACCAGGGCCGGCTGCTCGCCCTGGACGCGCTGGCCGACGTCGCCGGGGTGCGGCGGGCGCTGCGCGGCATCGAGGCGGTCTGCGCGGGCGGCGAGGCCGCCGGGCCGGCCGCCCGGGACACCGCCGGGCAGCGCTTCCGCTGGCTGACCGCCCCGCGCAGCGCCGTCGTCCAGCCCGGCCCCGTGCACACCGGGCTGACCGCCGACCCGGCCGCGGAACTGCACCACCTGTTCGACCGTCTGGTGCTCTGAGGGCGGCGCGGCGTCCACCGGCCGTCCACGGGATCCGCAAACTACTTGCCAGACTCAATACTGGAGTCACTGAAACGAATGGGCGTACCCTGACCGCCATGGGCAGCACCACAGGCACCGGCACCGCCGGCACCGCACCCTCCACCACCGAGCTGATGGAACAGATCGCGGCCGTCGGCACCGCCTACTTCCAGGACTACGCCGTCGCCGCGGCCCGCCACGGCCTCAACTCCTCGCAGGCCAAGGCGCTCAAGGCGGTCCTCGAACCCGTCCCGATGCGCGCCCTGGCCGGCCGCCTCGGCTGCGACGCCTCCAACGTCACCGGCATCGTCGACCGCCTCGAAGCGCTCGGCTACGCCCGCCGCGAGGCCGCCGCCGCCGACCGCCGGGTCAAGATCGTCACCATCACCGACCAGGGCCGCGAGGTGCTCGGCCGGATCCGCGACGACATGACCCGCGCCCGCGCCGCCTTCGACAGCCTCGACCCCGAGCAGCGCACCGCCCTGGCCGGCCTCTGCGACCAGGTCCTGCCGCTGCTGCTGCGCCCCTGCACCCCGCCCCCGCAGTGACTGTCGGTGGCGTGCCGTACGCTCACCGGATGCACCAGGACCAGGGCAACGGATGGACCGCCACCGGGCTGCACTGGCGGGACGGCGCGCCCCGCCTCACCGCCACCGACGGCCGCGAGCGCCACGACCGGCCGCTCACCGACGGCCTGGCCGTCGCCTGGCGGATCGCCGGCCCCCGCCGCTGCACCGGCGCGCACACCGAGCGCGGCCACCGGCCCTGCCCGCACCGCGCCGAGGTCGCCCCCGAGGGCACCACCAGCCAGTGCCCGAGCTGCCAGAACGCCGACCGCGGCCTCCAGCTCGCCCGGGACCGCATCCTCGACGACGGCCGCGACTACCGCCTCTACCTCGCCTGGTTCGCCCCCGGCCTGCTCAAGGTCGGCCTCACCGCCGAGGAGCGCGGCACCGTCCGCCTGCTCGAACAGGCCGCCCTCACCTGGACGTTCGTCGCCCGCGGCCCGCTCCCGGCCGTCCGCCGGGCCGAACTCGCCGTCGCGCACGCCAAACTGGCCCGCGAGCGGATCCCCGCCGCCGCCAAGTACCCGGCCTGGTGGAGCCTGCCCGCCCCCGCCCAGCGGCACGACGCGCTCACCGCCGCCCGCACCCGCGTCCACCGGCTGCTCGCCGAGCCCGGCCGCGGGCCCGAACGGCTGGAACTGCTCGCCGACCACCCCGTGGTCGACCAGGTCGAGCTCTACGGCCTCGGCGACGGCGCCCCCGACCACTACCAGCAGGTCAAGGCCCTCACCGACGGCGCCCGGCTGGCCGGCCGGCTGCGCCGCCCGATCGGCGGCCACCTCTTCCTCGACCGGCCCGACGGCCCCCCGCTGCTGCTCGACACCCGCCTGCTCACCGGCTGGACGCTGCACGCCGCACCCGACGCCGACGGCTGCGAGGGCCTGGCCCTGCTCCCCAGGGCCCGCCCGGCCGCCGAACAGGACGCCCTGTTCTGAGCCGGACGCCCGCCGCCCCCGCAGGTCAGCCCTTCTTCCGGGCCTCCTGCTTCTGCCGCGCCCCGACCGCCGCCAGCGCCATGTCCTGCGCCTGCGACTTCAGGTTCTTGTAGCCGTACCCGCGGTCGGTCAGCCACAGCTCCGCCGCCGTCTCGGCCCGCACCGACGCCGCCACCACGTCCTCCTCCGCCTCCCCGTACTCCAGGAAGCGGAAGGTGAAGAACGGGCGCGCCGACAGGTCGTACGTCAGGTGCCCCTCCTCGGTGAACTCCGCCCGCAGTACGTCGTGTTCGGCGGCCGCGGCCTGCAACTCGGCCCGCTGCTCGTCCGTCAGGGCGTCGAAGGAGCCGCGGACCATGATCCGGAAGGTGCGCTTGGTCATGCCCGGACCCTAACCCGTCCGCTCCCCGCCGCTCACCCCGATTTCCCCGCCGCCACCCGCCACCTGCTCGAACGCGGCCCGCAGCGGCTCCGGCAGCGGCCCGTGGTGGGCCACCGTCAGCCGGCGGGTGGCCCGGGTCAGCGCCACGTACAGGTCGTTGCCGCCGCGCGGGGACTGCGCCCGGATCGCCGCCGGGTCCGCCACCACCACCGCGTCGAACTCCAGGCCCTTGCACCGCGCCGCGCTCAGCGCGCCCAGGTGCGCCAGCTCGGCGAGCCGGGCGTCCGGCACCACCAGGCCCGTCACGCCCGCGCCGGGGCCGTCCGGGGCCAGCAGCGCGGGCAGTTCGGCCGCGTAGTCGGCGACCCGCACCGCCCGCGGCGGCTCCCCATCCGTGCGCACCGGCACCGGGGCGCGCGCCGCCGGGTCCACGTCCGCCAGCACCGCGGCCGCCACCGCCATCACCGGCGCCGGGGTGCGGTAGCCGATCTCCAGCCGCTCCTCGCGCCAGCGGGTGCCCAGGTAACGGCCCAGCACCTGCTGCCAGTCGCGGGCGCCCGCCGCCGAGGAGGTCTGCGCCAGGTCGCCCACCACGGTCAGCGAACGGGTCGGGATCCGCCGCATCACCGTCCGCCAGGCCAGCTCCGACAGCTCCTGCGCCTCGTCCACCACCACGTGCCCGAACGTCCACTCCCGGTCGTCCGCCGCCCGCTCGGCCGCCGCCCGGTACGGGTCCGCCTCCGCGTGCCGGGCGGCCAGCTCCGCCGGGTCCAGCTCGCCGGCCTGCCCGGTCACCTCCAGCACCCCGTGCGCGTACGCCTCGGCGGCGGCCCGCGCGCGCTCGCCGGCCGCCTCGGCCGCGCGCTCGGCCGCGCCGTCCGAGCCGAGCAGTTCGGCGGCCTCGTCCAGCAGCGGGACGTCCTCCACCGTCCACGGCGCGCCCGGGGCGCGGCGCAGCGCGGCCCGTTCGGCGGGGGAGAGGCCGGGGGCCAGCGCGTCCGGGTCGGCGAGCAGGGCCTCGACCAGCCGGTGCGGGGTGAGCAGCGGCCACAGCGCGTCCAGCGCGGCCCGGACGGCCGGTTCGGCCCCCAGCTCGCCGGGGGCGTACCGGGCCTCCTCCTCGTCCCAGGGGCGGCCGAGCTCCTCGGCCCGGACGCGGGCCAGGCCCTCCAGGGCGGCCGCCAGGAAGACGGGCCGGGCGGCGTTGTGCGGCAGCCGCAGGCCGCGGGCGCGCTCCCGGGCGGCGTGCAGCACCCGCCGGGGCAGCGGCAGGTCGAGCGCGGCGATCCGCCCGTCCCCGGCGGGCAGGCGCTGGTGCAGGCGCACCGCCCCGGCCAGCACGTCCGCCATCCGCAGCGAGCCCTTCAGCACGGCGGCCTCCGGCCGGTCGGCGGCGGTGGCCCGGACGCCGGGGAACAGTTCGCCGACGGTGCGCAGCAGCACCCCGGTCTCGCCGAGCGAGGGCAGCACCCGTTCGATGTGGCGCAGGAAGGCCGGGTTCGGGCCGATCACCAGCACCCCGCGCCGCTCCAGCACCTCCCGGTGGGTGTAGAGCAGGTACGCGGCGCGGTGCAGCGCGGCGACGGTCTTGCCGGTGCCCGGGCCGCCGTGCACCACCAGCGCACCGGCCAGTCCGGAGCGGATCACCCGGTCCTGCTCGCCCTGGATGGTGGCCACCACCTCGCGCATCCGTCCCGTCCCGGCCCGGCGCAGTTCGGCCAGCAGGGCGGCCTCGCCGACCAGGGTGGCGCGGGCGCCGGCCGCGTCCAGCGCGTCCAGGTCGAACGCCTCGTCGTCCAGGCCGACCACCCGGCGGCCCTCGGTGCGCAGGTGCCGGCGGCGCACCAGGCCCTGCGGGTCGGCCGGGCCCGCCGTGTAGAAGGGGCGGGCGGCGGGGGCCCGCCAGTCCAGCAGCAGCGGCTCGAACTCCCCGTCCAGCAGCCCGGTCCGGCCGATGTAGCGGCTGCCGCCGTCGCCGCCGTCGATCCGGCCGAAGCACAGGCCGCGTTCGACGGCGGTCAGCCGGGCGAGCCGGCCGGCCCGCTCGGCGTGCGCCACCTCGCGCTCCAGCCGGGCCTGCCGGGTGCCGTCGCGGGGGGCGCGGACGGTCCGTTCGAGTGCGGCGCGGGCCTCGGTGCGGGCGGCGTCCAGGTGGGCGTAGAGCTCGGTCAACCGCTGCTGTTCGAGGCCGAGTTGGGCGGTGAGCAGTGGGTCGGCGGCGATCTCGTTCATGAGTGTGGTATCCTTGCGGTGAGAAGTTTTTATTCGCGGCATTGCAGGCGAACTCAACCGGTCATGGTACCCGTCCGCCCGGCGGACGCGCTTCGTCCTCGCCCGAGCTGGACTGTTAGGCTTGCGAAACGTGAGCGCGAAGCCCAAGATCCCCAATGTCCTGGCCTCCCGGTACGCCTCGGCGACCCTGGCCCAGCTGTGGTCCCCCGAGCACAAGGTGGTCCTGGAGCGCCACCTGTGGCTGGCCGTCCTCAAGGCGCAGCAGGACCTCGGCATCGAGGTGCCGCCCACCGCGATCGCCGACTACGAGCGGGTGATCGACCAGGTCGACCTGGCGTCCATCGCCGAGCGCGAGAAGGTCACCCGGCACGACGTGAAGGCCCGGATCGAGGAGTTCTCCGAGCTCGCCGGGCACGAGCAGATCCACAAGGGCATGACCTCGCGCGACCTCACCGAGAACGTCGAGCAGCTGCAGATCCGCCAGTCGCTGGAGCACGTCCGCGACCGCACGGTGGCCGTCCTGGTCCGCCTGGGCCGCCTCGCCGCCCAGTACGGCGAACTCGTCATGGCCGGCCGCTCGCACAACGTCGCCGCCCAGGCCACCACCCTCGGCAAGCGCTTCGCCACCGCCGCCGACGAGGTGCTGGTCGCCTACGTCCGCCTGGAAGAGCTGATCGCCCGCTACCCGCTGCGCGGCATCAAGGGCCCGGTCGGCACCGCCCAGGACATGCTGGACCTGCTGGGCGGCGACGCCGAGAAGCTCGCCGAGCTGGAGCGCCGGGTCGCCGGGCACCTCGGCTTCGAGAACGTGTTCACCTCGGTCGGCCAGGTCTACCCGCGCTCGCTCGACTACGACGTGGTCTCCGCGCTCGTCCAGCTCGCCGCCGGCCCGTCCAGCCTGGCCAAGACCATCCGCCTGATGGCCGGCCACGAGCTGGTCACCGAGGGCTTCAAGGCCGGCCAGGTCGGCTCCTCGGCGATGCCGCACAAGATGAACACCCGCTCCTGCGAGCGCGTCAACGGCCTGGCCGTCATCCTGCGCGGCTACGCCTCGATGACCGCCGAGCTCGGCGGCGACCAGTGGAACGAGGGCGACGTCTCCTGCTCCGTGGTGCGCCGGGTCGCCCTGCCGGACGCCTTCTTCGCCTTCGACGGCCTGCTGGAGACCTTCCTGACCGTCCTCGACGAGTTCGGCGCGTTCCCCGCCGTCATCGAGGCCGAACTGGACCGCTACCTGCCGTTCCTGGCCACCACCAAGGTCCTGATGGGCGCGGTGCGGGCCGGTGTCGGCCGGGAGACCGCGCACGAGGTCATCAAGGAGCACGCGGTGGCCGCCGCGCTCGCCATGCGCGAGGGCGCCCGCGAGAACACCCTGGTGCCCGCGCTGGCCGCCGACGAGCGCATCCCGCTGGACCGCGCCGCCCTCGACGCCCTGCTGGCCGACCGCCTCTCCTTCACCGGCGCCGCCGCCGCCCAGGTCGGCGAGCTCGTCCGCCGGATCGAGCAGGTCGCCGCGGACCGCCCGGAGGCCGCCAAGTACGCCCCCGGCGACATCCTCTGACGCTCCGTCAGCCTTTGCGCGGCCCGTCCCGGAACACCTCCGGGGCGGGCCGCGCCCGGTTTCCGCGGGAGGCGGGGGCCGCCGCGCCGCCCGGGGGAGGGAATCGGCCCGAAGTCGGGGTCGGGCGGCGGCCGGGCGGGGTACACCGGAAGTGTCCGTCCCCGCGGGGACGGTGAGGACGCCGACGGCGATGGTGCCCAGCACAACCGGAGAGCCAGCCATGCGAGCCACCAAACAGTCGGCCGGCGCCCCCACCGGCGCCGCCGCCCCCAGGGCCGGGATCAGCGTCGCCTACGTCGGCCTGTGCGGGGCGGCCGACCTGCTGCTCTCCGGCGCCCTGGCCAGACTCCTGGCCGGCACCGCCGCCGGCCTCCTCCCGCTGCTGCTCTTCCTGGCCTTCTTCCTCCCCCTCGGCGCCCTCGCCCTGCTCGGCGCCCCACCGGCCGACCGCGCCGCCACCCGCCTGCTCGCCCGCGCCGGCCACCCCGACCCGGACGGCCCGCCCGCCGACTAGGCCCGGTCCGGTCGATCTTGCCGGATCAGCGCGCGGCGGTGGGCGCCCGGCAAGATCGGCCGGACAGGGCCTAACCCGCCCTGCGTCCGGGATCGTCCGGGTGGATCGGGGGCGTGGTCGGGGCGCAGTACCAGTCGCAGTCGGGTTCGGCGACCGGGTGCGGCGGGGCCAGCGCGTCGGAGCGGACGGTGGCGAGGGCCAGCGCGGCGCCGGCGGCCAGCAGGGCGGCGCAGATCAGCATCGCGGTGCGGAAGGCGGAGTCCACCTCGGCGGGGACGCGGTAGGCGTCGCCGGTCAGGCCGGCCAGCGGGGGGATCGCGGCGACCGCGAACAGGCCGGCCGCGCGGGCGGCCGCGTTGTTGACGCCCGAGGCGATGCCGGCCCGGCGGACGTCCACGGCCGCCAGCACGGTCGCGGTCAGCGGGGCGACCAGCAGCGTCATCCCCGCGCCCTGCACGGTGACCGCGGGCAGCACGTCCAGCCAGTAGTTCGCGTCCGGCCCGATCCGCAGCATCAGCAGCACCCCGACGGCCACCACCAGCGGCCCCACCGTCAGCGGCAGCCGCGGCCCCACTGCCCGGCCCAGCCGTCCGGCCCGGCCGGAGAACAGCAGCATCAGCACGGTGATCGGCACCAGGGCGACCCCCGACAGCAGCGGCGTGAACCCGGCGACGATCTGCAACTGCACCGTCAGCAGCAGGAACACCGCGCTGAACGCCCCGTACACGCACAGCGTGACCAGGTTGACCGAGGTGAACAGCCGGGAGCGGAACAGCGACAGCGGCAGCATCGGGTTCGCCGAGCGGTGCTCGACCAGCACGAACGCCCCCGCCAGCGCCAGGCCCGCCAGCCCCGCCGCCAGCGCGCCCGGGGTCAGCCCCGCACCGGCCTCGGTCAGCGCGTAGGTGATCCCGGCCAGCGCCAGCGCCGCGAGCAGTGCGCCCAGCACGTCGAAGCGCCCCGAGGCGTCCGCGTCCCGGCTCTCCGGCACGTGCCGGGCCGTCACCGCGACCACCACCGCGGCCAGCGGCAGGTTCAGCAGGAAGATCCACCGCCAGCCGGGGCCGTCCACCAGCCAGCCGCCCAGGAACGGGCCGACCGCCGCCGCCACCCCGCCCAGGCCCGACCAGGCCCCCACCGCGCCCGCCCGGTCCTCCTCGGCGAACACCGCCTGCAGCATCGCCAGCGAACCGGGCGTCAGCAGCGCGCCCCCCACACCCTGCAACGCCCGTGCCAGCACCAGCAGTTCGACGTTCGGCGCGGCCGCGCACCCGGCCGAGGCGAGCGCGAACCAGCACACCCCCAGCAGGAACACCCGCCGCCGCCCGTACCGGTCGCCCAGCGACCCGCCGAGCAGGATCAGCGCCGCCAGCGTCAGCATGTACGCGTTGACCGTCCACTGCAGCGCCGACAGGCCCGCGCCCAGGTCCTCGCCGATCCGCGGCAGCGCCACGTTCACCACCGTGCCGTCCAGCATCGCCATGCCGGAGCCCAGCGCCGTCGCCGCCACCACCCACCGGCCGCGGCCGGTGCCGAGGCGGATCCCGTTGTCGTCCACGCTCCGAGTCTCCGGCAGGAGGGGCGGCCGCCGGGGGAGCGGCGCGCAGTCGGCGGCCGGCCGGGGCAGTCGGCCCGGTCAGGGCAGCAGCGCGCCGCGCTGCCAGGGGCGGGCGGTGGCCGGGGTGACGACGCCCAGGTCGGTGAAGAACTCCATCGCCTTGCGGGCCCAGTCGATCCGGGCCTGTCGCCAGTGCGGGTTGGCCGCGGCGGCCCGGCGGGCCTCGGCCGGGTCGAGCCCGGCCAGCGCGTACACCCGCGGGTGCACGATCTCGGCCACCGACTGCCGGGCCAGCAGCGCCAGCGCCCGCCGGAACACCGCCCGCCGGGCCGGGGTCATCGCCGCCCAGCGCCGCTCCAGCTCCGGCTTGGCGTAGCCGATGTGCCGGGCCTCCTCGACCACGTGGATCCGGGCCACCGAGCGGGCCAGCGGCTGCAGCGACTCGTCGCGGATCATCTCGCGCTGCATCGCGTCGGTGAACTCCTCGACGAAGATCGCCCCGGCGAAGGTCATGGTGGTGTCGTTGAGCAGGAAGTGCAGCTTGCCGAGGCGGTCCGCGCGCCGGGTCGGCCGGGCCGACGGGTAGCCGGTGGCGGTGATGTAGCGGGCGAACATGGTGGAGTGCCGGCACTCGTCGGCGACCTCGGTCAGCGCGTACTGCGCGTGCCCGGTGGTCAGGTCGCCCGCGTAGACGTGCCGGATCAGGCCCTCCATCAGCACCAGTTCGAACCAGATCCCGGCGGCCGTGGTGGAGGCGAACTGGTGCACGCTCAGCTGCGCCCGCTGCCGCTCGTCCAGCCGCTCCCACAGCGGGGTGCCGTAGAGCGCGACGCGGTGGGCGGGCAGCGCGTAGTGGTCCGGGTCGACGGGGGCGGACCAGTCGATCTCGGTGAGCGGGTCGTGGGAGTGCTTGGCGGAGGCCCGCAGCAGGCGGGCGGCGTTGAGCTCGCGGTCGGCGTTGCGCTGCCGGGCGAGGGTCAGGGGGGCGGCGGGGCTCTGCGGCGGGACGGCGGTGTCGGACACGGGCGGGCTCCGGAGGGTGGGGTGCGGCGGGGGCTCCGGGACGAGTAAACCAATGAGACAGAGTGTCAACAAGGGGTCGGGGCAGATCAGCGGCGACGGACCCGTCCGCGTGCGACCCCGTCCGGCCCCGCGCAGACTGGCCGCATGGACCCGGTCACCGCCCTGGAGCGCATCGCCTTCCTGCTGGAGCGCGAACTGGCCTCCCCCCACCGGACCAAGGCGTTCCGCGCCGCCGCCGAGGCCGCCGCCGCGCTGCCCCCCGGACCGGTCTCCGCCGCCCAGGCCGAACGCCTCCCCGGCGTCGGCCCCGTCACCGCCCGGGTGATCGCCGACGCCACCGCCGGCCGCACCCCCCAGTACCTGCTGGAGACCGAGGCCCGCGCCGCCGCCGGACCGGCCCCCTCCGCCGCCGCGCTCCGGCTGCGCGAGAAGCTCCAGGGCGACTGCCACCTGCACTCCGACTGGTCCGACGGCACCGTCCCGGTCGAACGGATGGCCCGCACCGCCCGCTCCCTCGGCCACCACTGGGCCGTCCTCACCGACCACTCGCCCCGCCTCACCGTCGCCCACGGTCTCAGCGCGGAGCGCCTGCGCGAACAGCTCGACCTGGTCGAGGAGCTCAACGGCCGGCTCGCCCCGTTCCGGCTGCTCACCGGCATCGAGTGCGACGTCCTCCCCGACGGCGGGCTCGACCAGGACGAGGACCTGCTCGGCCGCCTCGACGTGGTGGTCGCCTCGGTCCACTCCGAGCTGCGGATGGAACCCGACGCGATGACCCACCGCCTGCTCGCCGCCGTCCGCAACCCGCTGGTCGACGTCCTGGGCCACTGCACCGGCCGGCGGCTCGGCGACGAGCCCCGCCCGCCGTCCGCGTTCGACGCCGAGGCCGTCTTCACCGCCTGCCGCGAGCACGACACCGCGGTCGAGATCAACTGCCGCCCCGACCGCCAGGACCCGCCCGACGACCTGCTCGCCCTCGCCGCCGACCTGGGCTGCCTGTTCGCCGTCGACACTGACGCGCACGCGCCCGGCCAGCTGGACCGGCAGATCGACGGCTGCGAACGGGCCGCGGAACTCGGCCTGGACGCGGAGCGGGTGATCACGGCGTGGTCGGTGGACCACCTGCTGGCCTGGGCGGGGGCGCGCTGAGGGGGTGTCAGCGCCGATCGGTACCCTGCCCGGATGACTGACGTTCAGGGTGCGGTGAGGATCAGGCCGGCGGCGTTCCACGCGGCGGGCGGGACCGGGGACTGGCGGGTGCTGGGGGAGGGGGCGTGCGCGTTCTTCCGGACCGGGTCGTTCGGGGCCGGCGCGCAGCTGGTCGGCGCGATCGGGGCGGCCCTCGCGGGCGTCGGCGAGGCGGACGTCGACCTGCGGCCGGAGGGCGTGACGGTCCGGCTGATCGAGGCGGGCGAGGAGTACTACGGCCTGACGGAACGCCACGTCGAGCTGGCCCGCCTGGTGTCCGGCGTCGCCCGGGAGCTCGGCGCGGTCGCCGAGCCGGCGGCCGTGCAGACCGTCCAGGTCACGGTCGACGCGCTGGAGCTGCCCGCCGTGGTCGCGTTCTGGCGGGCGCTGCTCGGCTACCGGGACCGCTCCGGCAGCCCGGAGGACCTGCTCGACCCGGCCCGCCGCGGCGCGCCGTTCTACTTCCAGCAGATGGACGGGCCCCGCCCGCAGCGCAACCGGGTGCACGTGGACGTCTGGGTGCCGCACGACCTCGCCGAGGCCCGGATCGCCGCCGCGATCGCGGCCGGCGGCCGCCTGGTGACCGACGAGCACGCGCCGAACCACTGGGTGCTGGCCGACCCGGAGGGCAACGAGGCGTGCGTCGGGGCCGCGGGCGCGGCCGGCTGACGGACGCTCAGGCGGCCTCGACCAGGCGCTCGCGCAGCCCGGCCAGGGTGTCGTCCTTCAGGCCGAGGCCGGCCCGGGCGTAGCTCTCGGCGTCGCCCCAGTACTCGGCCAGGGCGTCCAGCGCGGCCGCCAGGTACTCGGCCCGGACGGAGAACACGGCGTCCGCGACCTCCGGGTCGCCGCCCGCCGCGAGGAAGCGCTCCACCAGCGGGGCGTAGTGCGCCCGCACCGCCGGGTCGACGGACAGGTACTCGGTGCGGACGGTCTCCTCGTCCGCGCCGAGCAGCAGCAGGACCAGGGTGGCGCCCCAACCGGTGCGGTCCTTGCCCGCGGTGCAGTGGAACAGCACCGGGCCGCCGCCCCGGTGGGCCAGCGCGGTGATCAGCTGCTTGTACGCCTGCCGGGCGGAGGCCGAGGTGACGAACGCCCGGTAGTCCTCGCGCAGCGCGTCCGCCGCCCGGCCGCCGCCGAGCATCCGGTTCGCGCCGGACGGGTCGGCCAGCGCCGCCGCCAGGGCCGCCGCCGCGCCGCTGCCCGCCCCGTCGGCGAGCACGTCCGCGACCAGCAGGTGCGCGCCGCCGGGGACGCGGTCGGGGAAGGCGGCGCGTTCGGCGGCGGTGCGCAGGTCGATGACGGTGCGCACGCCCAGCGCGTCGAACATCGGGTCGGCGGCCGGGTCGAGCCGGTCCAACTGGCCCGAGCGCAGCGCCAGTCCGGGCCGGACCCGGGCGCCGCCGGGCAGATCGATGCCGCCGAGGTCGCGCAGGTTGGCGACGGTGGCGGAGTCCACGAGGTGCGAGTGCTGCATGACGGCCTCCCTGCCGACGGTCCCGGGGGAAACGGGCGGACCTTGCCAGCACGCTAGGCGCGCCCCGGGCGGGTCGCCCCCGGAGTACCCCCGCCCGGGCGGACGGCTGCGGCGCCCGGGGGAGCGCACGACCGGCGCGCCGTGCCGCGCGCGCCCCGTTGATTGACGCGCCGTCAGCGGGCAGGGTGTGGGCAGCGCCCGGCCCCGCCGGGGCCGGACGGCGGCAGGCGCGAGGAAGGGACGGAACCCCCGGATGGCAGCGAGGATCCTGATCATCACCGGTGACGCGGCGGAGTCGCTGGAGGTGTTCTACCCCTACCAGCGGCTGCTGGAGGAGGGCTACCAGGTCGACATCGCCGCGCCGACCAGGAAGACCCTGCAGTTCGTGGTGCACGACTTCGTCCCGGGCTACGACACGTACACCGAGAAGCCCGGCTACACCTGGCCCGCGGACCTGGCGTTCGCGGACGTCGACCCGGCGCAGTACGCGGCGCTGGTGCTGCCCGGCGGCCGGGCGCCCGAGTACCTGCGCAACGACCCGGAGGTGCAGCGGATCGTCGCCGCGTTCTTCGAGGCGGACAAGCCGCTGGCGCAGATCTGCCACGGCCCGCTGATCCCGCTGCGGACCGGCGCGCTGGCCGGGCGCCGCACCGCCGCGTACCCGGCGCTGGAGCCGGACGTGGCGGCGGGCGGCGCGGACTTCGTGGACGGCGGCGCGGTGGTCGACGGCACCGTGGTCTCCGCCCGGGCCTGGCCGGACCACCCGACCTGGATGCGGGCGTTCGTCGAGCTGCTGCGCGAGAAGGCCCCGGTCGAGTAGCCGCCCGGGGTGTCGGCTTGCCCGCCCGCCCGGGGCGGGCAAGCGTGGACCCCATGGCAGCTCACCTCGACGGACCGGACCTGCTCGCACTGCACGGCCGGGCCCTGGACCACTTCGGCGCACTGGTCCGCGCCGTCCCCGCCGACGGCTGGCGGGGGCCCACCCCGTGCACCGACTGGACGGTGCGGCAGCTGGTCGGCCACCTGACGGCCGAACAGCTGTGGGTGCCCGACCTGCTGGCCGGGGCCACCGTCGCCGAGATCGGCGACCGCCACGACGGCGACGTGCTCGGCGACGACCCGCTCGCCGCCTGGACGGCCGCCGCCGGGGCGGCCCGGGCCGCGTTCGCCGAGCCGGGCGCGCTGAAGCGCACCGTGCAGCTCTCGTACGGCGCGCGGCGGGCCGCCGGGTACGCCCGGGAGATGACGGTGGACGCGATCGTGCACGGCTGGGACCTGGCCCGGGGGATCGGCGCCGACGACCGGATCGACCCGGCCGCCGCCGAGTTCGCACTGGCCGAACTCGCCCCGCAGGCGGACTCGTTGGCCGCCTCCGGGCTGTTCGCCGACCCGGTGCCGGTACCGGCCGGCGCGGACGCCGCGACCCGGCTGCTGGGCCTGGTCGGCCGCGACCCGGCGCGCCCGCTGGGCTGAGCCGGGCCGGGTCAGCGGCGGGTGCGCACCCCGTCCAGCGCGATGGCGAGGACCCGGTCGCGCTGGCCCTCCTCCGGGAAGGCCACCGAGGTGATGCCGGAGACCATCCGCAGCAGGTCCTCGATGCTCATGTCGGTGCGGGCCTCCCCGGCCCGCTGGGCGCGCTCCAGCAGCGGGGTGCCGCCGGAGTACATGGACTGCAGGCAGGCCAGGAAGATGTCCGACTCCTCGCCCGCCATGGCCTCGCGGATCGCGCGCTTGGTGGTCGCGTAGTCGACGAAGCGGCGCAGCCAGGTGGTCAGCGCCTCCCACGGCGGCAGGTCGGAGACCTGCTCGGCGACCCGGACGAGGTCGTCGACCTCGGCGGCGTACACCGCCTCGAACAGGTGCCGGCGGGTGGGGAAGTTGCGGTAGAGGGTGCCGATGCCGACGCCGGCCCGCCGGGCGATGTCCTCCAGGGAGGCCTCGGCGCCGTGTTCGGCGAAGGCCTCGCGGGCGGCGGCGAGCAGCGCGTCGAAGTTGCGGGCGGCGTCCGCGCGGCGCGGGCGCTGGGCGGCGAGGAACTCGCTCACCACGATCTGATCCGGCACGGGGGACCTCGTTCTCGGCGCATCCGGACGGGCGGGGCGGTGGGGGTGCGGGCGGCCGGACGAACGGGGGTCGTTCGGGTGGTGTTCGGGTGGCGCCCGGGGGTTGTTCGGGGGGAATCGCGGAACCGGATTGAACCGGAGGCATGCCTCCGCTAATCTGGAGGCATGCCTCGACTTTAGCACCGGGGCCCGAACTTCGACCCGCCGCACACCGGCGGACCGGCCGCTTCGCCGTACCCGCCGCCCGCGCCACGACGCAGGGCGACCGTCCGGCCACCGCACGCGCACCACGCCCGTCCCCCTGCCCGCCCCGTCCACGCCCGGCCGCCCGGCCCGGCGGCGCCGACGCGCCGTTCGAGCCGCGTTCGACCGCTGCCTGCTCTTCTGCCGTGGCACGCACCCCGCTCCCCGCGTGCCCGCCCCGAGTCCCGAGAGGGTTCGATGAACCGCCAATCCCCCCGCCTGACCTTCGGCGTGCTCGCCGTCGGCGCCGGCGTGTACGCCCTGCTCCAGTCGCTGATCACGCCCGCCCTCCCGATCGTCCAGGAGGAGATGCACACCACGCAGTCCACCGTCACCTGGATCATGACGGCCTACCTGCTCTCCGCCTCCGTCTTCACCCCGATCCTCGGCCGGGTCGGCGACCTGGTCGGCAAGAAGCGCACCCTGGTCGCCGCCCTGGTCGCGCTGCTGGTCGGCTGCCTGGTCGCCGCCCTCGCGCCCAACATCACCGTGCTGATCGTCGCCCGGGTGATCCAGGGCATCGCCGGCGCGCTGTTCCCGCTCTCCTTCGGCATCATCCGCGACGAGTTCCCGCCCGGACGGGTCTCCGGCGGCATCAGCAACATGTCCGCGGTGATCGCCGTCGGCAGCGGCCTCGGCATGGTCCTGGCCGGGCCGATCGTCGGCGCCCTCGACTACCGCTGGCTGTTCTGGCTGCCCGTCATCGTGCTGGTCGGCACCATCGCGCTCGCCCACCGCTACGTCCCCGAGTCGCCGCACCGCAGCGAGGGCAGCGTCGACTGGTTCTCCTCCGTGCTGCTCTCCGGCTGGCTGGTCGCCCTGCTGCTGCCGGTCAGCCAGGCCTCCCAGTGGGGCTGGGGCTCGGCCAAGGTGCTCGGCCTGCTCGCCCTCGCCGTCCTGCTGTTCGCCGCCTGGACGGTCAACGAGTCCCGCTCCCGCAACCCGCTGATCGACCTGCGGGTGATGCGGCTGCCCGCCGTGTGGACCACCAACACCGCGGCCCTGCTGTTCGGCGGCGGCATGTACGCCGTGTGGGCCTTCCTCCCCGGCTTCGTGCAGATGCCGGCCAGCGCCGGCTACGGCTTCGGCTCCAGCGTCACCGGCGCCGGACTGCTCATGCTGCCGATGGTCGCCGCGATGTTCGTGGCCGGCGTGCTCGGCGGCCGGCTGGCCGGCCGCTTCCCCGCCAAGGCCCAGCTGGTCACCGGCGCGCTGCTCGGCTCGGCCGCCTGCGCGCTGCTCGCCGCCCGGCACGGCAGCCCCGCCGACGTCGCGCTCGCCGCGGGCGTCTTCGGCCTCGGCATCGGACTCGCCTTCGCCTCGATGAGCAACCTCATCGTGCAGGCCGTCCCCGCCGCCCAGACCGGCGCCGCCACCGGCATGAACGCCAACATCCGCACCATCGGCGGCTCGATGGGCGCCGCCCTGATGACCGGCCTGGTCACCGGCCACCTGCAGGCCGACGGCCGCCCCGCCGAGAGCGGCTACACCCAGGGCTTCGCCCTGCTCGCGGCGTTCTGCCTGGCCGCCGCGCTGGCCGCGGTGCTCGTCCCGGCCCGCCGGGCCGCCGCCCAGGCCGCCCCGGTGGAGGCCGCCGCCGCGGAGCGCACCGAGCTCGCCGCGGTGCGGGGCGAGGCGGTCGGCGGGTGAGCGCGGGCGGGTAGCGCAGGGGACCCGAACCGCGGGCCGGGCGGCCGGAGGTGACACCTCGTCACTCCTCCGGCCGCCCGGCCGCGCCGCGTCATCCCGTGCCGCGTCATCCCGTGCCGCGTCATCCCGTGCCGCGTCATCCCGTGCCGCGTCATCCCGTGCCGCGTCACCCCGTAGGGCTCACCGGTGCTTCAGCCAGCTCATGGCGCTGGTCGGCCGCCCGCTGTAGTCGAACAGCGCCTGGTTCTCCCACGCGTCCCCGGAGGTGGGATCGGCCGGGTCCCAGCCGTTGCCCGCCACGGCCGTCCAGGTCGGCTCCCAGTAGAAGACGCCCAGGCCCCGGCCGTTCGGCACCGCCTCCACCACGTTCATCACGTCCCGCAGGTTGGCGGCCTGCCCGGCCTGGGTGGCGGGGTAGCCGGCCACCAGCTGGGAGGAGGTGGCGATGTTGTTCTCCAGCGCGTCGCCGTTCGCCAGCGTGAAGGCGTACGCGGTCTCCGCGACGAACACCTGCTTGCCGTAGCGGGCCGCCACGTCGTCCAGGGTGGTCTGCAGGTCGCTCAGCGGGCCGTGCCAGTAGCCGTAGTACGAGAGCCCGATCAGGTCGAACGGCACCCCGTACGAGACCGCGTTGTCGAAGAACGCCCGGGCCCCGGCGTCGTCGCCGCCCTTCGCCAGGTGCAGCGCCACCTTGGTCGAGGAGCTGACCGCCTTCGCCGCGTTCGCGCCCTGGGCGAGCAGCGCCGCCAGGTCGGACCAGTGGGCGGTGGAGCCCTCGCTCCACAGGATGCCCGCGTTGATCTCGTTGCCGATCTGCACCATGTCGGCGGTGGTGCCCTGCGCCTTCAGCGCGTTCAGCACGTCGTAGGTGTGGTTGTAGACCGCCGACTTCAGCTGCGCCAGCGAGTAGCCGGACCAGGCGGCGGGCTTGGTCTGCTTGCCGGGGTCGGCCCAGCTGTCGGAGTAGTGGAAGTCGATCAGCAGGCCCATGCCGAGCGCCTTGGCACGCTTGGCCATCGCCAGGACCTTGGCCTTGTCGTTGTAGCCGTCGGCCGGGTTCACCCAGACCTTCAGGCGCACGTAGTTCGCGCCGCTGGAGTGCAGGATGTCCAGCGCGTCACCGGTGCTGCCGTCCGCCCGCCGGTAGACGCCGCCCTTGTCCTCGCTCTTCTTCAGCGTGGAGACGTCCACGCCGCGGGCCGCCACGCCGGTGCTGCCGGGGGCGAAGGACAGGTCGTCGACGTTGATCCAGTTCCCGGCGTTGGCGTCGGAGTCGATGCTGATCGTGCACTGGCCGCCGGTCACCTTGACCGAGGTGACCAGCCGGATCCAGGCGCCGTTCGGGGTCGGCGGCAGGTCGGTGCGCTGCTCGGCGGAGCCGCAGTTGCGCAGCGCCAGGTAGGCCGAGTTCTGCCCGCCGCTGGAGCGGACCCAGGCGGTCAGCGTGTAGCTGCCGTCGGCCAGCCCGGACAGGTACTGGTAGGTCTCGACCTTGTACGCGGCGGCCGCGTAGTGGGTGAGCCGGTAGGAGCCGCTGTGGCCGCCGGCCTCGGTGTACGAGGCGCCGTTCTGCCCGGCAGCCGAGTAGACGGACCAGCCGGCGGGGGTGGCCGTTCCGGTGCCGCCGGTCTCGAAGCCGGCGTTGGTGAGGGTACTGGCCGCCCGGGCCGCGGTGGGGAGGCCGGCGACCACGGAGGTGGCGAGCGGGAGCGCCGCCGCGGCGGTGACGAGCGCGCGCTTGAACGCCGGGGTGAATGCCTGGGGCATCGTCGTCCTTGGCAGGAGAGTGGGGGAGTGGTGGTGTGAACGTACACAGCGGTTGCCCGCCGTGTTTCGCCATAGATAACCCCAAGGTTCGGTGAAGCTGCAAGCAGTCGGCGCCATTTTCTTGTGAACGTTCACAACTCGCCGGGCGGGCGGGCGGTCGCGGGTCGGTCCGCGGCCGCCGGCCGACCGGTTCAGCAGTCGCGCAGCTCCGGCGACTGGTTCAGCAGCTGGGCCCGGGGCGAGGTGAACTCCCGGTAGGCGCCGGTGTGTTCGGCGTGCGGGTGGAAGGCCGCGAGGCGGTGGCAGTTCTGGAAGGCCAGCTTCACCGAGAAGTGCCGCTCCAGGGCGCCGCGGATCGAGTCGCTGGCCAGCGCGCGCAGCAGCTGGGCCCGCTCGGCCTCGCTCGGGGCCACCGTGTTGTCGGCGAACTCGGCGCCGCTGACCGCGAGTTCGGCTGTCAGGTCGTTGACCAGGCGGTAGGCGTAGGGCAGCGAGGTGCGGACGGTGGCGAGGAAGTCGGCGTCGGCGACCTCGTCGCGCTCGGCCAGGGCGAGCAGGGAGGGGGAGACGTCCAGCGACATGGCGGATTGGGCCTTCCGGGTTAGTGGTAGTGGAAGTCGTTTTCAGTAAGTGATCCTGTCGTCCGTCTGACGCCCTGTCAATTGCGCTCCCCCGTTCGGGGCGCCGCCCCCGCGCCGCCCCGCTCGCGGCCGCCCCGGGGCCTTCCTAGAGTGGAGGGCACACCACTGCGAGGAGGCCCCGATGGACGAGCAGCGCACCGAGGGCGGCACCGACCGCCGCATCCTGGAGCGGATCAGCGAGATGGTCGAGGCCGAGCGCGACCTGCGCGCCGCCCTCGCCGAGGGCCGGATCGACCAGCCCACCGAGCACCGCGAACTCAAGGACATCGAGGAGCAGCTCGACCAGTGCTGGGACCTGCTCCGCCAGCGCCGCGCCCGGGTCCGGGCGGGCGAGGACCCGGACGGGGCGAGCGTGCGCAGCATCGACGAGGTGGAGCGCTACGAGTCGTAGCGGCGGGGACGGGGCGGGGCGGCCGCCGGGGCGGGGGTCAGTCCTGGGCGGTGTCCAGGTTGGCGGTGACCCGGGTGAGCAGTTCGCGCAGGGTGCGCAGCTCGTCGAGCGGGAGGCCGGCGGCGGCCAGGATGCGGCGGGGGACGGCCGTGGCGCCCTCGCGCAGGGCGCGCCCGGCCGCGGTGGGGGTGACGATCACCGAGCGCTCGTCCTCGGGGCTGCGTTCGCGCGCCACCAGGCCGGCCGCCTCCAGGCGCTTGAGCAGCGGGGAGAGGGTGCCGGAGTCCAGCCGCAGGCGCTCGCCGAGCTGCTTGACCGGCAGTGACCCGTGCTCCCAGAGCACCAGCATCACCAGGTACTGCGGGTAGGTCAGCCCGAGGTCCTTGAGCGCGGTGCGGTAGACGCCGCCGAACGCCCGGGAGGCGGCGTTCAGCGAGAAGCAGATCTGCTGGTCGAGCAGCAGCAGGTCCGCGTCCTCGCCGCGGGGGGAGGGGGGGTTCTCGCCGTGCCAGGTCATGGATCCAGGGTAGCAAGCGGCCGATTCAGTTGTGCACAATTGAATTGTGTGCTGTAGTTATCGGCAGGACAGGGCGGACCGCGAAGCCCGGAACCGTACGGAGGCGCACCGCCGACGGGAACCGGACCGGCGGGCCGACGGGCGGGCACGCAGGACGAAGAAGCACGCAGGACGAAGAAGAAGACGAGAAGGAGAACACCCTCATGACCGCGCTCTACACCGCAGCAGCCACCGCGAACGGCCGCGAGGGTCGCGCCGTCACCTCGGACGGCCGGCTCGACCTCAAGCTCTCCCCGCCGCCCGCGCTCGGCGGCGACGGCGAGGGCACCAACCCCGAGCAGCTGTTCGCCGCGGGCTACGCGGCCTGCTTCGCCAGCGCGCTCGGCGTGGTCTCGCGGCAGCAGAAGGTCGACGTCTCGGAGGTGTCGGTGACCGCCGAGGTCACCATCGGCAAGGACGACAGCGGCTTCGGCCTCTCCGTCGTCCTGCGGGTCGAACTGCCCGAGTCGCTGGCCGGCGAGTCCGGTGAGCTGCTGGTCAAGCAGGCCCACCAGGTCTGCCCGTACTCCAAGGCCACCGCCGGGAACATTCCGGTGGAGCTGGTCGTCGAATAAGGAAGAGGCAGGGGTCTCGTCCGGGGTCTGCGGGCCGCGTCCACGTGGGGGTGGAGCGGCCCGCAGCGCTGTCCGCGGACGGCCGGGGCGGGCGGGCCGGGGTCCCGGTTCGGGGGCCGGGCTCCCGGGCCCTGGTTCAGAGCGGGAGCAGTTCCGGGCGCTTGGCCTCCACGTGGTCGCCGGAGGACTCGCCGCGCAGGCGGCGGCCCACCCACGGCAGCAGGAAGGTGCGGGCCCACTGCAGGTTCTCCCGGCGCTGGTCGGCCGGGGTGAGGACGGGCGCGGGCGGCCAGGCGGCCTCCGGGTCCGCCTCCACGGGCAGGCCGAGCGAGCGCGCCGCCAGCAGCGCCACCCGCTGGTGGCCCTCCGGCGAGAGGTGCAGCCGGTCCTCGGACCAGGCCCGCCGGTCGTGCACCGACCGCAGCGACCACAGGTCGGCCACCGCGAGGCCGTTGCGGTCGGCGATCGCCCGCAGGTGCGCGTTGTAGGTGGCGATCTTGCCGCGCAGGTGGCGCAGCACCGGGACGTTGCGGGTGTCGAAGCCGGTGCAGATCAGCACCGTCCCGGCGTTCTCGCGCAGTTCCAGGACGGCCGCCTCGAAGCGCTCGGCGATCAGGTCCGGGTCGCTGCCCGGGCGCAGGATGTCGTTGCCGCCCGCGCACAGGGTCACCAGGTCGGGCTGGAGCTGACGGACCTTCGGGACCTGCTCGGCGACGATCTGGTCCAGCAGGCGGCCGCGGACGGCCAGGTTGGCGTACCGGAAGTCGTGCTCGGCTCTGCCCGCGGCCAGCATCCCGGCCAGGCGGTCGGCCCAGCCGGCGTACTGGCCGTCGGGGCCGGGATCGTTGAGGCCCTCGGTGAAGCTGTCACCGAGGGCCGCGTAGGAACTGAGGTCGAGGGTCTCCTGGTAGTCGGCCATGCAGCAGATGTTTCACCTTGTGAAGTGACCTACGCCACCGTAGGTGCCCGGTGGCGGACCGTGATCTCCGCCACGGGCCCCGGGCCGGTACCCTGCAAGGGTTCCGGGCGGTGGACGGCCCGGGTGGTGCGAGGCGGACAGGAGGACGGTCGTGAGCGGCAGCGCGGTGGACGGGAAGACGGCTGTGAGCAGCGACGCGGTGCGCGAGGAGAGCTCGCGCCGCAAGCAGATGCTGATCCGGGCGCTGATCTACATCGCCGGCACGCACCTGTTCGCCGGGTTCGTGATCCTGCTGTTCGCGGTCGGCGGCCGCCACTGACCCGACCGCCCGCCCAGTCGGATTCGAGCCGGACTCAGGCTCCGGCCCGGCGTCGGCGGGGGGCTACTGCTCGGGGAGGACCCGGCGGGCGACCTTGGCGAGGTGGGCGTCGAACGCGGCGGGCGGGTCCGGGTGGACCCGGACCAGGGCGACCAGGGCGGTGATCACCACGTCGCACAGTTCGTCCGCGACGTCGTCCCAGCTGTGCGAGAAGCCCTTGCGCGGGTTCTGGCCGAGCGCGCCGATCACCGCCTCGGCCACCTCGCCGGCCTCCTCGCCGAGCTTGAGGCACTGCAACACCCGCTGCATCTCCGGGGGTTGGGTGCTGCCCTCGGCCAGCCAGTCGGCCAGCCGCCGCACCGTCTCCCACTGCCGCTCGTCCATGGCACCCCGCCGATCGCTCCGCTTCTTGCACCGCTGCACCGCTCTGTCGCGGACCGCGCGGGCGGGCCCGGGCGGGCCCGCCCGCGCGGCGCATCGGCAACGACCGTACCGGCAGCGGCTGACCGGGCGTCAGCGCAGGCGCTGCTGCCAGTCGATCGGGACGTGGCCGGCCGGGCCGGGGGCGGGCTGGGTGACCGGGTGGGCGGTCGGACCGGCCAGTGGCGGGCCCTCGTAGAACTGCTCGGTCTCGGTGTTCCAGAACCAGTCCTCGCCGGGCTCGAAGCTGGTGAGGAACGGGTGGCCGGCCGAGCGGGCGTGCGCGGTGGCGTGCTGGGACGGGGAGGAGTCGCAGCAGCCGATGTGCCCGCAGGCCGTGCACCTGCGCAGGTGGAACCACCAGCCCTGGCCCTCGCCGGCCAGGCACTCCACGCAGCCGTCGCCGCTCGGCGGGACGCTGGGGTCGATACCGGGGATCGTCGTGTCGTCGCTCATCGTGGCACCTCCTCGGCCAGGGTATGCCCGGGGCGCCGGGCCCGCGGCGGAAGCGGATCCGGCGCGGCGGGATGACGCGGTGGGATGACGCGGCGCCTCCGGGGGAAGGGGACGGGTGGGATCGTGGTGCGGAGGCGGATTCCGTACTGATCTACAGTGCTGTAGATTCAACTGGGGCCCGGGCCCGATCGAGGGGCCGGGCGACGGCCGCCGCGCCGAACCGGCCGAACTGCCGGGCCCGGTACGGGGAAACCACAGGAGGGCACACATGGGAGTCTCGCTCGCCAAGGGCGGAAACGTCTCGCTGACGAAGGAGGCCCCGGGGCTCACCAACGTCATCGTCGGCCTGGGCTGGGACGTCCGGGCCACCACGGGCGCCGACTTCGACCTGGACGCCAGCGCGCTGCTGTGCAGCGAGGCCGGCCGGGTGCTCAGCGACCAGCACTTCGTCTTCTACAACAACCTGCGCAGCCCCGAGGGCTCGGTCGAGCACAGCGGCGACAACCTCACCGGCGGCGGTGGCGGCGACGACGAGCAGATCAAGGTCGACCTGACGGCCGTTCCGCCGCAGGTCGCCAAGGTGGTCTTCCCGGTCTCCATCTACGACGCGGAGAACCGGCACCAGAGCTTCGGCCAGGTCCGCAACGCGTTCATCCGGGTCCTCAACGAGGCCGACGGCAGCGAGGTCGCCCGCTACGACCTCTCCGAGGACGCCTCGACCGAGACCGCGATGGTCTTCGGCGAGCTCTACCGCTACGGCAGCGAGTGGAAGTTCCGCGCGATCGGCCAGGGTTACGCCTCCGGCCTGCGCGGCATCGCGCTCGACTACGGCGTCAACGTCTGACCGCGCCGCGTCCTCGCACGGGCCGTTCCGCCGCCTCCGGGCAGCGGGGCGGCCCGCGCCGTTCGCGCGCGGCCCGTGCCGTTCGCGCCGGGACGGGCTGTTCGCGTAGGGACAGGCCGTTCGCGCCGGGACGGGCGGGGCGCGGGTGCGGGGCGGAGGGAGTGTCGGCGTTCGAACGGCGTGCCGGGGTGTGGCAGGCTCGGCGCATGGAACAGCGTGTACTTGGCAGGACCGGACGCCCGGTCTCGGTGATCGGTCTCGGAACGTGGCAGCTCGGCGCGGACTGGGGCGTGGTGCTGGAGGACGACGCGCTCGCGGTGCTGAACGCCGCGGCGGACGCCGGGGTGACGTTCTTCGACACCGCGGACGTCTACGGCGACGGCCGCAGCGAGCAGTTGATCGGACGTTTCCTGAAGAGCCGCCAGAGCGGCGGCGACGGTGACGGCCTGGTGGTCGCCACCAAGCTCGGCCGCCGGATGCCGCAGCTGCCGGAGAACTACACCCTCGCCAACTTCCGCGAGTGGACCGACCGTTCGCGCCGCAACCTGGGCGTCGAGCGGCTCGACCTGGTGCAGCTGCACTGCCCGCCGACCTCCGTCTACTCCAGCGACGAGGTGTTCGACGGGCTCGACACCCTGGTCGAGGAGGGCCGCACCGCCGCGTACGGCGTCAGCGTGGAGACCTGCGAGGAGGCGCTGACCGCGATCGCCCGGCCCGGCGTCGCCAGCGTGCAGATCATCCTCAACCCGTTCCGGCTCAAGCCGCTCGACCAGGTGCTGCCCGCCGCCGAGAAGGCCGGCGTCGGCATCATCGCCCGGGTGCCGCTGGCCTCCGGCCTGCTGTCCGGCAAGTACACCAAGGGCACCCTGTTCAGTGCGGACGACCACCGCACCTACAACCGGGACGGCTCGGCGTTCGACCAGGGCGAGACCTTCTCCGGCATCGACTTCGAGACCGGCGTGGAGGCCGCCGACGAGTTCGCCCGGCTCGCCCCGCCCGGGGCCAGCCCGGCGCAGACCGCGCTGCGCTGGATCGTCCAGCAGCCCGGCGTCACCACCGTCATCCCCGGCGCCCGAACCCCCGAGCAGGCCCTCGGCAACGCCGAGACGATGGCGCTGCCGCCGCTGTCGCCGCAGACCCTGCAGGCCGTCCGGGACCTGTACGACCGGCGGCTGCGGGCGAAGATCCACTCGCGCTGGTGACCTGAGGCCGGGGACCCGGGCGGGTGCTCTGCGCCTGTCCGGGGGATCCGGTCCGGGGGAGCCGGTCTGGGGGAGCCGGTCTGGGGATTCCCGGCAGGGGCCCCGCTGGGGCGGGGGCTCCGGTTCAGGGCAGGGGTTCGGCCTGCAGCGGGGTGCGCGGGTCCTGGTGGCCGCCGGTGGCCAGCATCCGGACCTCGCCCTGGTCGCTGATCTCGGCCTGCACGATGCCGGACGGGTCCGCGTACACCGGGTGGCCGCCCGGGCCGCGGGTGCCCGTCGCCTCGACCACCACCACGTCCTGCTCGGCGTGGCCGCCGGTCTCCCCTGGGAACGTGAGTGCGAATCGTCGAGTCATGACCGGCCTTCTTCCCGTTGGCGTCGTTCCATCGTAGGCAGGCGCCGGGCGGGCGGTCACGGGCAGGTGGCGCGGCGGGGGTGGTGCCGGGGCGGTGTCTGGACGGCGTCGGGGTGGCGCCGGGGTGGTCAGGCCAGCAGGTGGAGGCGTTGGGCGGCCGGGCCGATCCGGACGGTCTGGCCCCAGGTGAGGTGCAGGGCGTCGGCTTCGATTCCGTCGCCGAAGGCCACCAGGAGCTCCGATTCGACGGTCAGGGTGAGCTGCTGGCCGGCGTCCAGCAGGCCCTCGACGCGGGAGGTGCCGGTCACCGGGGAGGGCCAGGCCTCGCGGACGAACCAGGACAGCCGGGGCGCGGTCGGGCCGGGCAGGTCCAGGCGGCTGGAGCGCTCCAGCCAGGCCGAGCGGCACCAGCCGGTGGCGCCGGTGCCGGTGCCGACCAGGACGCCCGAGGACGCCTGGGCCTCGGGGTCGCCGCCCGGCGCCGCCAGCCGGTAGCGGGCGGTCTGGTGGCCCGGCTGGCCGAGGTAGACCTCGTTCAGGGCGAGCAGCCGCTGGGTGTCGTCCGCGACCGCCTCCACCATCGTGCGCAGCTCCAGCCGCCGCTCCACGCCCGGCAGGACGGCCGCCCGCAGCAGCGCCCCGGCCTGGTCGGCGCGGTGCCGGACCAGGACGCCCGCGTTGCGGCCCGGCTCGGCGTCGATGCCGATCACCGGCTGGCCGGACAGGTACTTGGCGGCGTTCGCCACCAGGCCGTCCTGGCCGACCACCACGACCACGTCCTCCGGGCCGAACAGGAACCGGTCCAGGTCGGAGCGCTCCACCCGGGTCTGCCGCCAGTCCAGCGGCACCGCCGCCGACACCTCGGCGAGCGCGTTGCGGGCCAGGTGGTGGCGCTGCTCGGCCTCGGCCGGCGAGCGGCCGCGCCGGGCCAGGAAGAACTCGGCCTGGCCGCGGGTGCCGTGCCGGGCGATCAGCTCCTCGTACTCGGTGCGCCGGTGGACCAGCACCACGCGCGGGGCGAGGCTCACCGGCCGTTCTCCTCGGGGGAGTTGGGCGCAGCCAGGCGGGTGAGCAGGCCGGTCAGGACGTCCGGGGTGAGGGTGATGCTGTCGATCCGCGGCAGGTGCTCGGCCAGTCGGATCAGCGCGAGGGCCTGCAGCACCTCGGGGCCGGCCTGCTGGTGCGCGGCCAGCCAGGCGGCCTCCGCAGCGGCTTTTGCCTCGCCCAACATGCGTGCCGCCTCGGCCTGTTGGGCCGCCAGCGTGCCCGCGGCCTCGGCCTCCGCGACCGCCAGCCTGGTCCGGCGGACCGCCTCCGCGTCCGTGCGGATCGCGTCCGCGGCGGCCTTCTGCTCGGCCTCGCGGCGTGCGTTGGTGCCCTGCTGCTCGACCAACTCCTCCTCGCGGCGGGCCAGTTCGATCCGGCTGGCGAGCTCGTTCTCGGCGATGGTGCGCTCCCGCTCGACCGCGACGGCGCGCCGCTCGTACGTCGCCCGGTCGGCCTCCTGCTGGACCTGCTCGCGGGCCGGGGTGCGCAGCGCCCGCTCCATCTCGGCCTCCGGCCGGACGGCGGTGACGCGCACCGCGAGCACCGTCAACCCGATCTCGGACAGCCGGGGTTCGGCGGCCAGGCCCGCCGAGATCCGCTCGCGGACGGCCGTGACGCCGTCGACCAGGGTGTCGGCCAGCGGAGTCCGGGCGATCAGCTGGAGCGCGTGCTGCTGGGCGGTCTCGGTCAGCAGGGTGCCGAGCTGGGCGAGCGGTTCGGCGCGCCAGCTGCCGGTGTCCGGGTCGATGCCGAAGTCGAGGCGGGTGGCGGCGGTGGCCGGGTCGCTGATCCGGTAGGTCACGGTGGCCTGCACCGCGAGGTCCTGGAAGTCCGAGGTGCGGGCGTGGAACATCATCGCCAACTCGCGGTCGTCGGCCGGGACTTCGGAGATCGCGGCGGTGAGCGGCCGGAACCAGAAGGCCAGTCCGGTGCCCTCGTGGGCGAGCCGGCCGTCGCGCAGGTGGCGGATGTGGCTGGTGGGGGTGGAGCGCAGGTGGCGGAAGCCGAAGCGGCGGGTGATGTCGGCCATGGGGATCGGTGCCCTTTCTTTTCGTCGTACTGACGATAATTGGTGGTGCTGGTTGTCGTCAATACGACGAAAAGGGGGTGTGGGGTTGCCGGCGCGCAGTTCGTCGGCCGGGGTCCGTCGGCGGTGGTCCGTCGGTGGTGGTCCGTCGGTCGGGGCCTGTCGGTGGTGGTCCGTCGGCCGTGGCCCGTCGGTGGTGGTTCGTCCACTCTCCGCCGGTTGTTCGCCCGTCCGGGCGGCCTTGCGAGACCCGGCGGCCCGGGTCGCCGACCGGGTGCGGTCGGCGGCCTATGGTGCTGATCGGGCGGGCCGGGCTCGCCGCCCCGGCCTCCGGCCCCGTGGCTCGACCGCCTCCCGAAAGGGCTGATCGTGAAACCGTCCTGCGCCTCCCGCCGCCTCGCCACTGCCGCCGCCCCGGATCGGGACGGGCGGGCTCGGTGGCAAGTCCCTTGGCGGGGGCGGCTGTTGGCCGCGTCGACCGCGGGGTTCCTGGCGGCCTCCGCGCTGGCAGTGACGGCCCCCGCCGCCTCGGCCGCCGCCACGTGGGGCGGAGTGCCGGGACTCGACGCGGGCGGCGCGGTGTACATCGCGGACACCTACAACGACCGGGTCGTCAGGGCGGACGGGCCGGGAGGCCGCGAACAGGAGGTCGTCGCCCGGGACTTGGACCTGCCGAACGGGGTGGCGGTCGGTGCCACGGGCGACGTCTACATCGCCGACAGCCGCCACGACCGCGTTCTGAAGGTGTCCGCCGTCACCGGGTGGCGCACCGTCGTGCGCCCGGACGTGGAACTGAACTCCCCCTACGGCGTCGCGGTCGACGGCGCGGGGACCCTCTACATCGCCGACACGGACAACCGGCGGGTGTTGAGGATCCCCGCCGACGGCGGCGCCCCGACGACCGTCGGCAGCGGGCTGGGCAACCCGACGGGGGTGGCGCTGGACGCGGCGGGCAACGTGTACATCGCCGATCCCTACAACAACCGGGTGGTCGAGGTCCCGGCCGACGGCGGCCCGCAGAGCGACGTGCCGGTGCAGGTCGCGGACCCCACCAACCTGGCGTTCAACGGCGCCGGCGACATGTTCGTCGCGGACCCCTACAACAACCGGGTGGTGGAACTGCCGCACGACGGCGGGCCGCAAACCACGGTCGGGGAAGGACTGGACTTCCCCACCGGCGTGGCCGCGGACGCGCAGGGCAACGTGTACATCGCCGACTTCAACAACAGCCGGGTGGTCAGGGTGCCGGCCGGCGGCGGGCCGCAGACCACGGTCGGCGACCACCTCGGCCACCCGTACTCGGTGGCCGTGCCGCCGTACTCAGTGGCCGTGCCGCCGCTGCCCCCGTTTGCGGCTGCTGCTGCTCGGGATGGCGGCGCTGTCGCCGTCCGGCACTCGTCGTAGCCCGTCCCGGAAGATTCAGGAGCCCCTCGCACCATGGCAGTTCACCACCGTACCGGCCCGCGCCCCACGAGGTTCGCCGGGGCGCTCGCGGCCACCGCCCTTGCCGTCGCCCTCGTCCCGGCTCCCGCGCTGGCGGCCGCCGACCCGGGCGTCGAGCAGCCGGCGTACTGCTCCTCCGCGACCCACCCCGAGCTGGCCGACCGGCTGTCCCGGGACATCGCCGACGCCGTCCGCGGGCGGCAGTCCACGCCGGCCCTCGCCGTGCGCGACCTCGGCACCGGCCTGTCCTGCTTCCTCGATCCCGCACGGCACTTCGACTCGGCGAGCATCGTCAAGGCCACCATCATGGGCGCGGTGCTGAGGATCGCCCAGGACGAGAACCGGCCGCTGACCCCGTTCGAGGAGGAGAACCTGCGGCCGATGATCACCCGGTCCGACAACGACGCCGCCGTCCGGCTGTGGAAGTACGTCGGCCCGGCCCGCATGCAGACCTTCCTCGACCTCGCGGGCATGCACGACACGGTCCTGTCGGCGGACGGCTTCGGGCTCACCCAGGTCACCGCCGGTGACGAGCTGAAACAACTGGACGTCTACACCGTCAACCCCGACGTCCTCACCCCCGAACGCCGGTCCTACGGCCTGCAGTTGATGGCCGAGGTCGAGCCGGACCAGCGCTGGGGCACACCCTTCGGCGCCCCGCCCGACGTCACGACGCACGTCAAGAACGGCTGGCTGCAACGCGCCACCCACGGCTGGCGCGTGCACAGCCTCGGCATCTTCACCGGTCCCGACCGGCTCTACCAGATCGCCGTCCTCACCGACGACGACCCCACCGAGTCCTACGGCATCGGCACCATCCAGCGCATCTCCCAGCAGATCCACCGGGACCTCGCCGACCTCGCCGACCTCGCCGACCGCGCCGACCGTGCCGAGGAGGGCCGCACTAGGGTTGCCCCCGGCGCCCCCGGTGCCCCCGACCTTGCCGCGCCGGAGATCGGTGACGGCTCCGTTCCCGCTGTCCGGGAGCGGTGAGGGGCCCGGGGAAGCCTTGGTGTGGCTCTGTCGGGAAGGGAATTGACGGCCCGTCAGATTCCGGCGCGGGTGCGGGAGGTGGTGGAGATCGCCGCCAGGTCCTGCTCGCCGTGGCCGTGGGCGATCGCCTGGAGCAGCGAGTCGCGCAGCAACGAGGCCAGCGGGAGCGGGACTTGGGTGTCGGCGCCGGCCTCCAGGGCGAGGTTCACGTCCTTCAGGCCGAGCGCCAGGCGGAACCCGGCCGGCTCGAAGGTCTGCCGGGTGATCATCGCGCCGTAACCGGCGTACACCGGGCCGGGGAACAGCGAGTCGGTGAGCACCTCGAGCAGCGCCGCCGGGGCCAGCCCGTTGGCCTCGGCCAGCGCGGCGGCCTCCGAGAACGCCTCGATCGCCGACACCAGCAGGAAGTTGGCGCTGATCTTGGCGACGTTGGCCGCGGCCGGATCCTCGCCGAGCGGCCAGGTGCGGCGGCCCATCGCCTCGAACAGCGGTGCCAGCCGGTCGAGTTCGGCGGACGGACCGGCCGCGAGGATGTTCAGGTTCCCGGCCGCCGCGACATCCGTCCGGCCCAGCACCGGCGCCGCGACGTACCCGATGCCGTGCCGGGCGTGCAGTTCGGCGGCCCGGCGGGCCAGCGCGGGCGAGACGGTGGCCATGTTGGCGTGCGCGGCGGCCCGCGCCCCGGACAGCAACTCATCGTCCAGCAGCAGGCTTTCGACCACCCGGTCGTCCGCGAGCATGGACACCACCACCTGGGCCTCGAACGCCTCGGCCAGTGTCCCGGCGGCCGTGGCCCCCTCCGCGACCAGCTCGGCCACCGGCTCCGGCGAGCGGTTCCACACCCGCACCGTGTGCCCGGCCGCCAGCAGCCGACGGGCCATCGCCCGGCCCATGCCTCCCAGACCGATGAAACCGACGTCCATGCGCAGTGCCTCCCAGTTGGCTGACGGTACTTCGGGTACTCCCGATGCTCCGAGGGTGATGCTACGGCGCGGCGGGGCGTACCGCCCGGGCCGGTCGGTCCTGTTCGGCCCGTTCGGCCCGTTCGGCCCGTTCGGTCCGTTCGGCCTTGCGGGGTTCGTCCGGCCCGGTCGGTCTGTCAGGATGCGGGCATGGTGACGGTGGTGGCGGTGCACACGGCGGACCTCGATCCGGCGACCCGGCGGGCGGCTCGGGAACTGCTGTTCGAGGTGTTCGGCGTGGGCGACATGACCGAGGAGGACTGGGCGCACTGCCTCGGCGGTATGCACGTACTCGCCCGGGAGGGCAGGGAGTTGGTCGGACACGCCGCCGTGGTGCAGCGCCGCCTGATGAACGGCGACCGCATCCTGCGGACCGGCTACCTGGAGGGCGTGGTCGTCCGGCAGGACCGCCAACGGCGCGGTATCGGCGGCCAGTTGATGGACGAGGCGGAGCGCATCGTCCGGGCCGGCCACGAGATTGGCGCGCTCGGTGCCAGCGAGGCCGGCGTCCCGTTCTACCTCGCCCGGGGCTGGCGCCCCTGGCCCGGCCCCACCTGGGCGCTCGGCCCGCACGGGCGGCAGCGCACCGCCGAGGAGGACGGCGGGATCTACCTCCTGGGCGGCGAAGGGGAGTTGGACCTCGGCGCCGACCTGGTCTGCGACTGGCGCGAGGGCGATCTGTGGTGACGCCCGGCTGTCCGCGGCGGCGCCCGGCCGAGCGGACGGTGGCCGGCCCGGTCAGCGGGGCGCGTCCTGGCGGCAGGAGGCGACGAACTCCAGCAGGCGTCCGTTCACCAGCTCGGGGCGTTCCAGGTTGAGGCCGTGCCCGGCGCCCGGCACGATCTCAGCCCGGAGGCCCGGGAGGCACGCGGTCGCCCGTTCGAGCACCCGGCGCGGCCGTGCAGCAGCACGATCGGCTCGCCGTTCCGCGCCCCGTAGTGGTGCACGTGCACGGTGCCGAAGCCGGTCTCCACGTCGAGTTCGCGGCGCGGCTGCGGCCACAGCCCCATCGCGCGGTCGTACCTGTCCGTCACCGACCCGGCCCTCGCCGGACAGCCGTTCCTCGCCGCCCTTCCTCACCGCACCGAACGAGATGGAAGCCTTCCTGGCCGGCCAGTCGACCGCCGCCCAGCAGGCCGGCGGCACCGCCCCGGGCCTGGACGCCCGGCAGGAGACCGTGGTCCTGCTGGCCCTCTCGGCGGGCCTCGGCCTGAGCGTCCTGCTCGGCCAGCGCAGTGCCGATGACGCCACCGCCGTCCTGCGCTACCACCTCGGACGGCTGTTCCCGGCCCCGGCAGCCCCGCAGGGCGTCGGCGGAAAGTCGAATGACCGCGGCGCGCGGCCCCGTTAGGGTCGGACGATGCCCGAACTGGAGCAGTTGCGCGCCGACCACGCCCCCGCGGTCCTGGCCTTCGAGACGGCGAACCGCGCCTACTTCGCGGCGACCGTCTTCGACCGCGGCGACGCCTTCTTCGCGGAGTACCCCGACCGGTACCGCGCCCTGCTGGCCGAGCAGGAGGCGGGCGACTGCGCCTGCTACCTGCTCGTCGCCGCGGACGGCTCGGTGCTCGGCAGGTTCAACCTGATCGACATCGCGGACCGCACCGCGAAACTCGGCTACCGGGTCGCCGAGCACGCCACCGGCCGCGGCCTGGCCACCGCGGCCGTCGAGCAGCTGTGCCGGCTGGCGCGGACGCGGCACGGGCTGAGCACCCTGCTGGCGGCAGCCGCCACCAGGAACGTCGCGTCCCGCCGGGTGCTGGTCAAGGCCGGGTTCGCCGAGGTCGGTCCCGCCGGCCCGGCCGACCTCGGCGGCAAGCCGGGGAGCTGGTACCGGCGCGACCTGGGGGAGCTGGGGGAGCCGGGGGATGGGGCAGGGGTGGGGTGAGCGG